>CAYZYB010001271.1:0-2041 GCA_964481505.1 uncultured Planctomycetaceae bacterium
GGTTGCATGAGGCTGTTGAGAAAAAGCAGTGTCGCCAGAAGGGTCGACCGGAAAATCATCCGTCAGAGAATCACCGATGGCCTCGCGAAATAGACTGTCATCACTCTCCATGGGCGGTTCCGACACCGAATCGGGCATCTCGTCCCCAAAGAGAGCGTCAAAATCGTCAGTGACTTCGCTGAATCCCTGCGATTCGCCAGCATCTTCTGCAGCCGCAGGGGTATCGGATGCAGAAAGCAACCGGCTAGCCCAACCTTCCTTTAAATCGGCTGGTTTAAGCATAGCGATAGCTGGTACCACGATGAGTGGCAGCATCATGATGAATGTTGTGAGCGGCCCGCCGCGAGAAGATTCCATTCTAAATTCCACGTCAAAACACGGAGATTCCTTCTCCGATGAAAGATCTTTGGCAAGATTTGAGGCAGATATTGCCGGAGTTTAAAGACAACCGGAATATCCCACAATCTCAGTTTCTGTCTGACATCTTTGGCCTGAGTTGTGTGGAGGACAAGCCCCAATTGTGTCCGATATACCAACCAGAGTCTGGCTTGCAGGCTCCAAAGGCATAAAATGTGGAACAGGCGAGCGTTTGAATCCACTGTATCATTAGGCAGTCTCGTTGATGGAGTCTGCTGTTGTGGACCGGAGAAAGTGCGGAAAGACCGACATGCGAATTCAATACAAAGCCATCACTTTGGCACTCATCGGCCTCATTGCCACCTCATCCACCCAGGGTCAGGAAGCAGCACAGACGAAGGAACACCCGCTGGAACCCGCTATTCGATACACGCAGAAGTGCCTCGAAAAAGTCAAAACGCTTCCAGGTTACGAGGCCACGTTTCTAAAACGCGAAGTGGTCGGCAGCAGCACTATTTCGCAAAAGATGAAAATGAAAGTCAGGCATAAACCGTTCAGTGTTTACCTGTACTTCGAAAATCCTCATGCCGGTCGAGAAGTCATTTATGTGGATGGCCGGAATAACGGCAAGCTGCTGGCTCACGAAGCAGGGCTGCTGAGTTTCGCGGGCACTATGGAACTTGCGCCGACAGAATCGACGGCGATGAGTGAGAACCGCTACCCAATCACCAAAGCTGGCATCGCCAATACACTGCAGATTATGATCCAGAAGTGGAAAGGCGAAACCAGGTACGGCGAAACCGAAGTCAAGTTCTTCAAAGACGCCACACTGGACACGATGACCTGCAAAGTGATCGAGTGTACTCACCCACAGCCGCGGCGGCAGTTCGACTATCACAAAATGCGATTGTGGATCGACAACAAAACCGGCATCCCGGTTCGGATGCAGAAGTTCGGTTTTCCAACGCGTGCGGGAAGCAAACCGCCAATCATCGAAGACTACACATTCCTGAATCTGAAGACGGACGTTCGTCTGACAGACGCAGATTTCGATCAGAACAACAAGAAGTACAAGTTCTAAGCTGATGGAAGTTGTCCCATCCCCAAATGCCGCTCGAGAGTTGATTCAGTCGGCGCGACGGACGGGATCTGTCATTGGTGTCGTGCCCACGATGGGAGCTCTGCATGCAGGCCATGTCAGCCTGATCGAAGCAGCGGCTCAGGAATGCGATTTTGTTGTGGTGACAATTTTCGTGAACCCGACGCAATTCGGTCCCAACGAAGATTTCGATCGATACCCGCGCACGCTCCAGGACGATCTCGCGAAATGCGAAGCTGCCGGTGCAAATCTTGCATTCACGCCGGGCACACAGGAGATGTATCTGCCTGATGCTGAGTCCGTCGTGCGCGTGGGAGGCCTCACTCAGAAACTGGAAGGCGCGCGGCGGCCGGGGCACTTCGACGGCGTAACGACGGTCGTGGCCAAGCTGTTCAACATTACGGTGCCCGACAAAGCGTACTTTGGACAGAAAGACTATCAGCAACAGCTCGTGATTCGACGCATGGTGCAGGACCTCAACTGGGGCCTCGAAATAGTCACCTGCCCGATCATTCGTGAAGACGACGGCCTCGCCATGAGCAGTCGCAACCGGTACCTGTCGGCAGAAGATCGTCAGCGTTCGCT
>CAYZYB010001272.1:0-2040 GCA_964481505.1 uncultured Planctomycetaceae bacterium
ATTCAGATTAAGAACGGGACAACATCGATGTCGGAATCTTCGCTGCCACTCCGAATCATTTTCGTTCTGTTTGGCTTGTCCGGCGGAGAAGCGCCTGCTCAGCGTTTTGACATTATGCCACTTCGTAAGTCGACAATGGAAACAACTGTTCTCGTCGAAGGCGAAGTTAAGGAGCGAAAGCAGGAGGACTTCCTGGGAGTTTTTGCTCTTCCATACAATTCGCATCCAGGCACGCGGCATACTGCTCCACCGCTGGGATTCACTGAAGACGAACAGACAGAGGTATTGAACGTCCAGGGGAAACAGTGGCCGGCGACCCGTATCCAGTGGACAGTCCGTGACCCCAAAAGTTTGACCAATTTTAAGGCCCGAAAGATCACGATATGGGTCTCCAAGAACCTCAAAGCTCCCGAGTTTCAGATTCCTACGTGGAGTGGGCAAGATCTTGCTCTTCCAGAATCAACACTGAAATTCGAGTATGTTCCGATGCAGACGGACGTTACCGGTCGCGAGACCGAAAAACCGACTATCACTGGGCGATACGAAGGTACTCAAGACTTTACTCTCGACGGACAAAAACACTCGACCTTCCACTACTCATTTGGAGTTAAGACAGAGGAACACAACATCAGAGGCCAGTTGTTGCTTTCGAGGGGGGTGCCGGGAGGCATTTGCCGACTCTCCTACGATGCAATGGGGCAACCTAGCGGAACTGTCACACTACAGCTCAAGGCAGTACAGAAAGAGAAACTACGGAAGGATCTCCGCAGAGTAGATAACGGTGGCTTTGCATTTGCAGTCCCCGACGGGTGGCGTCAGGCCAACGTTGCGGACGAGAGAGAAATTCTGCGACTGGTGCCGATTACTCTGGACGAGGTATCCGATCGTGCGATAACCGTGGATGTGAAGCCCGCAGAAGAAAAAGACTACGAGCAATGGTCCGAGATCCTATCGGAGGGCGATGGCAAGTTGAGCCTGAGTAACAGCTTTATGACAGGGCTTGCCGACAGTCCGACATTCAACCTTGGATACTGGCGTGAGAGCACTGATCGGGTGCGGACATATACGATCGGCACGGTCTATCACGGTCGCCTGTTTCTACTGTCTCACTGGCAGAACGGAGTTGTGCAAGACACGTTTCCCGGAGAGAAAACAATAAAGCGAGTCGCAGCCTCGTGGCGGTGGTTAGAGAAAAAGTAAAACGTCGGTGTCCAGTAGGTGGCAGGTTTCACCGCCGTTCGTGCCGAAACAGACGAGTTTTCGGTAATCGGTCGACCGTGCTGGAATCCGGTCGTTTTTCAGAACTGTACTCATGGCATTCGACGGTTGATCGAATTCCCGTCAACTCAGTTTCGTTTACACTTCACTGAATTCAAAGTATCGCCTGACTGTTGGCCTAGGAGTGAAACAGCACCGGCAAGCGTTCCTCTTTTTGAGGGCTTGCCGCCATCGGTTTTTACAACACTCTTAAAGCAAGGGTCTTCAAGCTTTCTCCATGCCCTGGCTGTCTAGCACCAACGACTCTCTGAAGAAGACGGCGATGGTCGCCAAGTTCAGGTGGGAATTCAGCGATCTCTTCTGGCTTCTTAAGCCATCCCTCATTCAAAACGGCAGCTCTAACGACGCATCTCTTAAAGTCATGCTGTGCTGCTTCCAATTCTCCGAGTTCATCATTATCAGCTCGTTCCCATTCAATCCGGGCAATTTCAAGCGTGTCAGCGAATTCCTCAACGTTCGGCATCTCTCCTTCTTCGATGAATTCGTTCTCGACCAGCCACTTATGGCTGTCGGAGTACTCATCACAAAACAGTTTCCAAAGCTGACCGACAAGAAGGCCGCCAAGATCGCCCGTTGACGCCCCTGTCCCTAGGAGGCTGTCCAAAAATGTGCGTTGTCGACGTTGGGTTGGGTTGGCTCTGCTCGCAGAGCGGGCGCCGGCTGGTGGTGTCAGCCCTGGTCAGGCCATTTGAGCTCGGAACGCTTGGAGCAGGTTGTGAGTCAGACACTGCAGCGTCCACTCGCCCTGCATCTTTTCCAAAC
>CAYZYB010001273.1:0-2040 GCA_964481505.1 uncultured Planctomycetaceae bacterium
ACACGAAGCTCGACACCATCAGCAATCAACTCAGTCGCCAGCGCCAGTTTTTGCGAAGCGGCGCCGTCTTCTTCCAGCGGCCAGCCTTCTTCCCCCACCACCAGCATCGTGACGCTGCCGGATACCGATTGAACTGCGCGGCCACCGTAGGTTTCCACTAACGCCGACGCCTCTCGATGAACCATCGATGCCAGCGTGCCGGTGAACGTTACGCACTCGCCCGACAACGGCAGAGAACTGCCGAGCGGGATGTTGTCGCGATCTGTAAATTCCGTCGGTTCGGCCAAGGTGATACTCGTCACTTTCTCTTCCTGAACGTTGGATTCTGTGTCAAATCCGTGACTGTTTGCTGCGAACATACCGTCGAAAATCGTCGAACGGTAGCAATCGGCCCATCTAGTGATATAAGACTGAAAATTCGTACATGCGAGGGCGGAAACCATGGTTTTTCTGCGACAGATTGTCGTTAGAACCGGATAACTCCGCCACCACCACCGCGGCAAAGATCCCCTGCACAATGCCTCACGGCAACGCACTGGAATTTTCGCACATCCACTTTGCCCGGATTTCGAAGACACGCTTTCACAACACACATCGAGAACTCCAATGTCAGCCATTCAAGCCAACGATTCCGCCGTCTGGGACTCCATTTGCGAAGAACGCACTCGCCAGGCAGAAGGTCTGGAACTGATCGCTTCGGAAAACTACACCAGCGAAGCCATCATGGAAGCCGCTGGTACGGTCCTCACGAATAAATACGCAGAAGGCTACCCCGGTCGACGCTATTACGGCGGCTGCGAACACGTCGACACTGTCGAAGACATCGCTCGCCAGCGAGCCTGCGAACTCTTCGGTGCCGAACACGCCAATGTGCAACCGCACGCCGGATCGCAGGCGAACATGGCCGTCTACCTGACCGTCATGGAACCTGGCGACACCGTCCTGGCGATGGACCTCGCTCACGGCGGTCATCTGACTCACGGCATGCGACTTAACTTCAGCGGCAAACTGTACAAGACCGCTCACTATGGCGTTCGCGAAGACGACAACCGTATCGACTTCGATCAGGTTGCGGCACTCGCTAAAGAACACAAGCCGAAAATGATCATCGCCGGTGCCAGCGCGTACCCGCGAGAAATCGACCACGCCAAATTTGCTGACATCGCCAAAGAAAATGGCGCCGTCCTCATGGTCGACATGGCTCACTATGCAGGACTCGTGGCCGGTGGAATTCACAACAGCCCGGTGCCGGTTGCGGACTTCGTCACCACAACAACTCACAAAACGCTGCGTGGCCCGCGTTCCGGGTTGATCATGTGCCGCAAAGAGTCGGCAAAAGACATCGACCGCAGCGTCTTCCCGGGAATGCAGGGCGGCCCGCTGATGCACATCGTCGCTGCAAAAGCGATCTGCTTTGGAGAAGCTCTGAAGCCGGAATTCAAAGCGTACGCTCAGCAAATCGTCGACAACGCCAAGACACTCGCGGAAACGCTCGTCGCGGGCGGACTTCGACTGGCATCAGGCGGCACAGACAACCATCTGATGCTATGCGACGTGACAGCCATCGACCTGTCCGGAAACATCGCCGAAATAGCCCTCGACAAAGCGGGAATCACCGTCAACAAGAACATGATTCCATTCGACAAACGCAAACCAATGGACCCAAGTGGAATTCGAATCGGCACCGCTGCTCTGACGACACGCGGCATGAAGCAGGACGAAATGAAGAAGGTCGGTGCGTGGATTCTGGATGTCCTGAAACACACCGAAAGCGAATCTGATCTCGCTCGCATCCGCGGAGAAATCGCTGACTTCGCCAAAGCCTTCCCGGTACCAGGTATCGGTTAATCCTGATGATTGGCGGTTGAGCAGTGCGCGCGTCAGAGGGCGGACGTATGGAAGACGAAGCTGAAACGAATCCTTACCAGGCGCCGTCTTCAAATACGGAGGCTGTGGTTCGTCCGTTGCCGGATTCTGAAGCGTTGTTTTCCATTCCGGTAACCGCGGGGAAACGCAAATTCCGAGTCGTCGCGTTTGAAG
>CAYZYB010001274.1:0-2040 GCA_964481505.1 uncultured Planctomycetaceae bacterium
CTTATCTGTCGCGTGATGCATTGCGCTGCCAACTAACGCTGGGGCCCCGGTAAACAGGCCCGTCAAAAAGGAACGCGCCGCCTTGGAAGAATCAGCTGGAATGACTCGAAGCTCAATACCATCCAGCGACTCGAAAGTAAAATGCCGTGTGGCTTTTCCATCCACAAGTCGAACACCATCCAGATGGATATGAATTTGACCAAAGCCTTGAGTAACCATTTGGTCGTAGATCGCAAAGGCAATCCCGATCGGAATGAGAGCGCCGATGCCAACAATAATCCATTCGGGTGTCTCCATGCGGTAACCTGACGAACCGGAGAAATACCAAACACCGCCAATGATGAGCACGGAAGCCAGCGGAAGGCACCGAACCGCCCATACGGCGCCGGCAGTAGACGTCTGTCGGATCGTGTGTATCGGTGCGGTTGATGGAATTTCGTCAGGCATTGATTGGCATAAAACGAATTGCAATCTATGTGTCGGCAGGGATGCCGACTCATAGATTGTGCGTTGAACTTTTCCGATTTGTGGGCGGTGAAGACGAACATCATCTTCTTGCGGAATCAATTGGTCTGATTGATCCCTCAGGCGATCAGCTTACATGACCTGCGGGGCATTGTCACGCGCGGCATAGGACGCTGTGGAGGTTCGAACACAACGGATGCTGCAGTTCGCTCGAAAGCATCGGCGCGGGTGAGTTGGCTCCTGCGCTGGCCGCGCAGCGTGGAGGACTTCAGGTGACGGGGTTCGACGAAATGCAGGCGGAATAGAACCCATTCTTATTTTGGCAGATTTGCAGGATGAGCAGGATTGTTTTCATCCTGTCAATCCTGTTCATCCTGCCTGATCTATCCAGCAACCGTACCGTCATTCGTGAGCGCTCAGCGGCATCCAGGTTTAACGGCAGGGGATCACTGCACATTCAGGATTCTATTTCAGGATAAGTCCTCAGTTAGTTCTTTTTTCTGTTGCGACGACGCAACAGGCCTGGGGTGAAGGCTGCGAGGCCGGCAAGCCAGCCAGCAGCTGAAGGTGGCTCAACAGTTTCCGCTTCCAGTGACACTTCAGCCTGAGCAACCGAAGCAGACTCTTCTGCCCAGATGGCGTTGTCCCAGTTGGCCATGAGGTTGTCACCAGAATCCAGTTCTGCACCGTCTGTTTCCGGAAGCGCACTAGCCTGTTCCAGCATCGCACTGATGCGGTTCTGAACGACTTCTGCGATTGGGGCAGTGGCCTGTTCCGCAGTTTCCGGAGTTTCAACCACGGTGACCGGCAGTTGACTGACCGTCACCTGATCATCAGCCAGTGACGTGACATCAGCAACACTGAGTCTTGTCAGCATGGTTTCCGGGACACCTGCGACAGTCGACAGGTCAGCGGCGACCACCTGGAACGATTGCGGTGCACTCCATTCGGACTCCCTGCCAATGTTATTGATAGAACGCACCCAAACGCGATAGTCGTTCGACGCAAGCCCAACTGCTGCTGTAAACGATGTACTGATCAGGTTGTCGATTCGCACGACTGGATTAGCAGTATCCGTTAGAGGAGCAATGTAGATTTCGTAGCGAGTGGCTGTCGGCACGGTGTTCCACGTGATTGTCGGAACGTTGCCGTTGAGGCTGACGGCGTTCAGTACTGGAGCCGTCAACGCCTGCGATGACTCTGATGTGATTGACAGGAACGACTCCCGTGACAGACTCCACGGAGTCAGTCGGCCATCCGCCGCTGCCGCTCGCACCCAAACGCGATAGTCACCTTCCGGCAATTCATTGAATGTGAACGAGTTACCGCTGATGCCGGTTTCTCGAACAATCGGCGAACCAATCGAACTTGCCTCAGCAAGATAGATTTCGTAGCTGGCCGCATCTTCAACAAGTGACCACGTGACCGTTGGAGTTGTGTCGCTGGTGTCCGTTGGGACATTCAAGGACGGACGTCCGCCGATATCGAACTGGTAAACACTGCTCCATTGAGTTGTGGTAACATTGCCGGTTGCTTCGTTGGTCGCGAAGCCTCGTACCCACACACGGTAACGAC
>CAYZYB010001275.1:0-2040 GCA_964481505.1 uncultured Planctomycetaceae bacterium
GTCCAGAAGAGTCGCCCCTTCGTCGGATTGTATTTTGAGCGGCCGTGGCTGCGATACTCTACTCCTCCGTTTTTCGAACACCCGGTGATCTCATCCGGCGAGTCCCTGCAAACCACGAATGAGGACGCCGACCAATCGATTCAATTAACACCAGGTGCCGCCGCATCACCTCCTTCATTATTGTCAAACAGTATTGACTCGCTCTTTGGCCGATGCCTGTTCATATCCGACAACTCTGTCTCCCCACCGTCCGAGCAACGAGTGTCGGCGACACTGAAACTCGAACAAACAGGACAACTTTCCCTCGATTTCAATCCGCAGAGCTCAACGGAACTGTTTGCCTGGGCCTCACCTCCATCGCTCGCACTGGCTACTAGCAAGAAGCACGGATCGTCGGCTGACAGCCTTTTCCTTGACGATAGCCGTGGAGTGTTGCCTTTTCGGCGGGACGATGGCTTGACGGTCACGCTGACCTGGAATCGCTCAGAGCCGAAAAGTGACGCCCCACTTTCCGTAGGCCAACTGCCGGATCTATCTCCTCCACCATGGCCGGTCGACCCGTTCACGACGGGCACAGACACAAATGGCTGGACGCCTCTGACTCCGGAAAGCACGCAGTGCTTTTTGACAACTCTTGCGGGGGTTGAAATGAAGTTTCAGGACTCAACGCTGGTCTGGCAGTACAGACATGCAAATCCGGCACTGGATGAAGGCTACGCAGCAGTTACCCAAGCCGGAGAGCACGCCCATAAATCCGGTGTACATCCTCTCGCGACCGAAGTGCGTGGCGCTTTGGCCTTCAAACAAAATGACAGCAACATGTCCGGCCTGTTGCCCGGAAACCGCATAGAAGTAAAGAGTGCCAAACCAAACTTTCATGGCAGGAACCCTGGAATTTCATTCGAGCTGAAGGGGGAGTCGGGCGATGTCCCCGTTCGGCTGAAGCGGCCATCGCAGGAGGAACCCTGGACCGAGTCATTCCACATTGACGGCAACGCGCAATGGCCTGAAGGTTCAGAGTTTCCGGTACCGTTAGTCTCCCTGGTGTCGGAGGACGACGATAGCAATTTTAGCATCTTTGGAAACGGGCAACCGTTGATCACCAATGTCGCTAGTACATCTAACGACAACGGTATGGTGATGGATGGTAGTGGTCGGTGCCATAAGGAACCCAGCAATGGAGTCGTGCGATCATGGGACGACGAAGAGAAACCCCGAACTCGTTTGACCCGTACTGTTGTTCTTGGTGACAGTTTGCTGGGCAGCCAATTCCAGCTTGAATTATGCGGCGTCTCCATCGCCAACATCAGTAAACTAACGGGGGAGGAATTGAGTCGTGAACATTGGCAGTTGCACAACGGTGAATTTAAGGAACCAAAGTTTCGCGGGTTCCCCTTCCAGCCAACCAGGCTTGTGGAGTTATCGGAAAAAAGCATCATTCTGGAGGGTAAGTGGCTGCAGCATGCCAAGATGTCATCGTCGGCGCGCATCACAATGACCTTCACGGGTGGTTCATTAAAAGATCCGGCTCCAAAGTTTTCAGACGTTACGATTGACGGAAGAATTGACTGGTCATTCCGTGCTCCGCACGACGCGGAGGCTCCCGCCTTAACTCGAATTCAGGCCAGAGTCGCAGCGAAGCTTTCGCAAGATTCCGTAATAAAACTATCCAGTTCTTGCCTTTCCTTCAGAGTCCCCAGTGGCATTGTTCAGCTATCGGGCGATTGTCGCTTGCAGCCACCAGTGGCCGATGCCGACGACAGCCGATGGCATCTGGCCGTTCGCGGTGACCAAAAAGCAACGGCTGAGTTCGATAAAGAGCGGAATGAGATTGATCACGTAGTGGAGTGGTTCTTTTTGGAGCCAGACGCAGAGGATGTACCACACATTGGACCGTTCGAATTCTTATGGCGTGGGGAACATGCCCACTCTGACGGAGCCTCGGATGAGTTGGGAGCTGACTTGGGAAAAACGGTCTGGGAGCTGGCTCTCGGTGTGACGCCGGAAGTGCGTAAGGATGACCTGAAGGCTCTATTGTTT
>CAYZYB010001276.1:0-2039 GCA_964481505.1 uncultured Planctomycetaceae bacterium
CGAACCGCCGACTTCATAACCTCTTTAGAACAATTCCATCGAACCGGGAATCGGAGGATGCGCGTCGACGTCGCCGTGCGAAAAGTCAACCGGCGCGCCGGCGATTTTGTCGCCTCGCAGGTCGATTGATTCCACCTGTTGGCGACCTTCTTGCCCCGGAGCATTGTCCACGCCTAGCTTGGCAAATTTGTCTGTCACTAGGTCTGATTCGGCAAGTGAGTTCATTATCTAACCCAGTACAACGTAAGGCCGGTTCCCACCGGCCGTAAAATATTCTTGAGTAAGTGGTAGTTTTCAGCAGCGATGGCCGATGAGAACCGGCCCTACTCAGCTGCTTGTTCACGCGAAAACCGCGACGGTTGCTGTCCAAAGAATCGCGGCGACTCCCGCGGCGTAGCCGGCTGGCACCAGTTGCGTTTTGACGTGGTCGGTCAGGTCACAGCCCGTCGTCATCGCACTGAGGATCGTTGTGTCGGAAATGGGCGAACACTGATCGCCGAACACGCTGCCGTTTAAGACAGTTGCAAAACACACCGACATAAATAGCTCCGGGTTTTCGATTCCGCTGGCCTGCGCGACATTCCACGCCAACGGCATCGCCAGCGGAAACGCAATCGCATAAGTGCCCCAACTGGTTCCCGTCGAAAACGCGATCACCATCGTGATCAATTGCAACGCGACGGGCAGAGCGATGTAGGGAATGCTCTCGCCCAAAAGATCCACCAGATAAGTTCCCGCGCCGACTTCGCGGCTGATGCTGCCGATCGTGACTGCCAACATCAAAATGACTGACGCCAGCACAACGCCTTTCAATCCGTCTCCGATCCCCTCGATCACGTCACGAAGCCGCATGCCCTTCGCCAACGCAACCAACACCGACATCAGCAATGCCAATCCGAACGCCCAGTTCACTTTCGGCGATCCGGTCAACACAAACGTTCCCACAGCCGTGCCGATCAGTAACAGCAACGGGACAAAGAACTCCAGCACATGCGGTTTGTAACCGTCCGGAATGCGAGCGACCTGCAGTTCTTCGGCGCTCATTGGAGTCACGCCGGGAGCATCAAGTTGGCCTTTTGTGCGAGCCCTTTCGCTGGCCGCTCGAATGCCGCGTCCGGAAAACCGTGTGACTCCGAGACTCAACAGCAGCGTCCCCAACACCGCGAGGATTCCGTAGAAGCTATAGGGCACGCTTCTAAAGAAAAACGAAAGCCGATCGGACTCGGTTTCGAGAAAGCTGACGCCGGGGACGAAGATCAACGCTTGGATGTAAATCGGCCACGCGTTGAACGCCAACACCGACGCGATTGGCGAAGCCGTTGAATCCACGATGTAAGAAAGTTCTTCGTGGCTGACGCGTTCTTTATCGGCGACCGGTTTGACGATCGTGCCGACCAAAACCACGCTGACCGTGCCGCCTTGAAAAAAGATGACTCCCATCAACCACGCCACGAACTTTGCAGAACGCGGGCCTTTGACGAAGTGCTTGGTCATGAATTCCGCGAACGCCTGAGCGGCTCCGGTGCGAGACCAGATGCCCATCAAACCGCCCAGCAGCCAAAGATACAGCAGCAAAATTGTCGCCGCACTTTTGCTGGCGAGACTTGGTAGCAGCACCGCGTCGGTGATGTCGAATCGGCCTAACATAAACGCGCCGACCACAACAGCTGTCAGCAAAGCCGATAGCGGTTCTTTGGTGATCAAGCACAATCCGATGGCAACGGCGGCCGGCAACAGTGACCAGAAACCGAAATGAAAACGCGTTTCAAGAAGTGAGTACCGCTTCGTTTCTTTGCCGTCGATCAGCACCGATTCTGCGACCCATTGACTGTCAAAAGGCGGGGCATCATCCAACTGCTGCAGCGCGTCTTGCCGTAGCGGAGATTCCGCGTAGGGAACAATGTCTGTGACGAGCGTTTCGTTTCCCTTGTACATGTAGACAAGTTGGCCGGCGTCGTTTTCGTACACGTTGTACGTTGTCTTTTGCTCCTGCCATTGAGGCTGGATGACGAAGAAGACGAACAGGCTGGCTCCTAGTC
>CAYZYB010001277.1:0-2039 GCA_964481505.1 uncultured Planctomycetaceae bacterium
GAGGATTCTCTGCGTGTCGTCTGCCTCATGTCGTGTAACATTCGTTGGAATGTTGTCGATTCGCTCGTCAAACTTTGGCCCCCACCAATATGCAAGCTCAACAGGAGTTGTGACAGTCTCTGGCAATCCGACCATGTCAGGATCCAAAGCGATTTTCGGAACAACGTCGTTATTCTTGATTAGGTCTTGAAGTCGCGTGAGGAACGGTGCGTTAGTTGTATTTCGCCGAGATTGCGAGCGACGAAAGAATGGATGGGCAAATAGGGCAAGATCTCCATATCGGAAGATACCCGGCGCAATGGGATTGAGCAGGTCCAATCGAACGAGTCCATCCTTATCAACCGACTCGAATAGATCAGCAGCAAGCCGTCGCGCTAGGCCTTCATTTCGGATGCACGCACATTCGACGAACTCCCATCGATGCTGCCCTTGTAGATGTGACTTCGTGCGCTCTAGCAATTCATCGGCATGAGGCTCAACATGCTCCGAGATTTTCAATGAGATTGACCGGTGACACAACTTCGAAATTTGGTCGCATTCGTTCTCGTTTTCAGGTTGCTGAATCAGTCCAAAGAGCCTTGCCATACCCGGTTCCAAGTGCACTCCAACCCCTACATTCCAGTTTGCGGGACGGTGCCGATCGTGACCGAAGAAACCCGGAATGCCTGGATTCCATGATTGTTCCAGTGCAGATTCCAGTGCAGATACAGCGAATCTCATTCCGTAGCGGTTGACGGAATCGCTATTCAGGACTGTCATAAATGTTTTCATCTGTGTTCTCCTCAATCCTCAACACACAACAATGTGCCTAGCGGCTGATTCACCCCAAATGCATCCGATCCTGCATCTCGAGCAGGATCGGCCATCTTGATGCTACGAATTCTCCCTTAACTGACTGGTCAACGAGTCCGTGCAACGCAACGGCATTCAATTTCGCGCGTCCATTTTCCGTCAGGTCAAAGTGTCTGATGTCTGGCATCAGGGTTTCCTCGGAGATAATTCGATCGCCGAATGAATTGTAAGCGTCAGCAACACGCGAATTCGGATTGTTCATTGCGTAGACTGCAGCGCTGGCGAAAATATCAGCCAGTTGAATTCCGGGAGTTGTCGCGGAATCCCTCATCTCGACAGCGTGGGCAAGATTGAAGAGCACGTTATGCTCTCTGCCGCAGAAGTAAATTGTTGACTGATCATTCCTGTCAATCATCGCATCGAGGGCTTCCTTCTGGTCGGTCAATGGTTTCGAGGCATCACAGCAGACTGATAGCGGATGCATGTCCGTTCCCCATTCTCGAAGCAGCGAGAAGATTGCGGACAAAGACAGATCCAGACTCCACCGTCCGGTAGCAGTCAGATCCAACGAAGTAATCTCCTTTGCGACGACGTCGCGGTTGCAGATGAGAAGAGTGACGATCTGTTGGGCCACATCGGCACCATCCACCGTGGAAACGGAATTAGTCAATGCCTCAATTTCACCGTCGTTCAAACCGCGCATCGCACTTTGGAATCGGTGAAGAATCTCTTTTGCCTTACCGTCGTCGGCCATCATCTGAGCGTACAGCCCGTTGGCAACAAACAGATGGAATTCTCGGTCGTAGAATGCGCGACTCACTGAGGAAATGATTGGCTCCACGAGGTACTCGAACATCTTGGCTGCAAGGCCGAACATCTTGTCGTAAACGACAACGGATGCGGAATCGGCGTGGTCGCTCAGGATCTGGGCGACAGCGGCGTGGAAGCCTTCACGCCGGCACAACCGTCCGCCCTTTAGTTCCGGAGCAGCGATTCGAAACCTCCTCCTGATGTCATTCACGTATCGATCAGCGTCATCATGGTCGATTTCCACACCGGCAAAGGCAAAATAAGGTTGTGACGGATCGGTCAGGTTGTTTCCGGTAAACCCGGCTTCATCGAAATACAGGCGCTTCATGGCACGGTTGTCCGACAATGGTTGAATCTTGGAAAGTTGATGTTCAAACACGGAAGCAACACCATAGGTTCGCAACTGCAGCCGAAAGTACGGGCTTGAAAAACTAGTT
>CAYZYB010001278.1:0-2038 GCA_964481505.1 uncultured Planctomycetaceae bacterium
GTAAAGGAACGGGCGGTCCAGCGGCAAAGTCAGACCCGAAGCTCATCAACACGATTACAGACGAAGCTCTGGAGTTCATCGCAAAGACTCAAGCCGACGACCGGCCATTCTATTTGCAACTTTCCCACTACGCTGTTCATCTCGACGTCTTTTACAACGCCGAAACGCTTGAAGATGTGAAGCTGAATTCCACGCCCGGCAAAAAGCACAACATGCCGGAATTCGCAGCGATGACCGAAGATTTGGATGCTGGCATCGGGCGCATTCTGGACAGCCTGATTGAATTGCGTTTGCTCGAAAACACCTATGTGATCTTCATGTCAGACAACGGTGGTCGGACGACGATCCCTAAAGCACCAAAACGCGAAGCTGACCGCAACTCCCCGCTGCGTGATGGCAAGCATTCGTTTTACGAGGGCGGAATTCGCGTACCGTTTATCGCTGTGGGACCGGGAGTGGAACCGAATTCGGTCTGTACCGTGCCGGTTACGGGAGTCGACCTGTTGCCGACCTTCGCAGATCTCGCCGATTACCCTGAAGAACTGCCGCGCAACATTGACGGTGGGTCTTTGCGTTCGCTGTTGCACAACGACGGCCAGGGGAAGGTTGAACGTGCGAATCCGTTTCTCGTCTTCCATCAGGCTGTTGATCGAGATCCGATTTCAGCGATTCGAATGGACGACTACAAACTAGTGAAGACGTGGGACAGGAACCGGCTTGAATTGTTCGATCTTTCCCGCGACATCTCAGAAGCCAACGACCTGTCCGATACGATGAACGACAAGACACAGGAGCTTCACGCATTGCTGACCGGTTTTCTGGACGAAGTCAACGCAGACCAACCTGTCTCCGGCAGCAGAAAAAGTAAAAAGAAGCCCGGCAAGCAACCGTCCCAGGGCTCGGCGGAACAAATGCAGGCCTCACTGATCCCAAAGGACATGCAACCCAACGTGCTGTTCCTGGCCATTGATGACCTGAACGACTGGATCGGAGCGATGGGCGGGCACCCGCAGGCAATTACGCCCAACCTTGACCGGCTGATTTCGAAAAGTGTTCTCTTCACGAACGCTCACTGTGCAGCACCGGTTTGCAATGCTTCGCGCCACTCGCTTTTTAGCGGGCTGCGACCATCAACGACGGGCTGGTATTCCAATTACGCCAGAAGCGTAAAAGCGTACGAACGAGCATTAGGGGAAACCGTGCCGATGCCAACTCACTTCAAACGCAACGGTTACAAAACGCTGGCCGCAGGCAAAGTGTTCCACAAAGGAACAAGCGACCTCAAAGAATACGAATACTGGGATGAACAACGCCCACGGTACAAGTGGCCGGCAGAGCTCGCGGCACGAGGCCACGGATATCAGAACGACAGAGGCGGACACTTTCATCCGTTCCCTCCCGATGGCGGAGCGATCTACCAAAAGTACCAGGAAGGTGTCGACGGGCAGTCGTTGTGTTGGGGGGCACTCGAAAAAGACGATATGCCGCCAGAAGGCATGCCGGACGTTCAGATTGCTGACTGGGCCGTCGAACGATTGAATCAAAAGCATGAGAAACCATTCTTCATGGCGGTTGGTTTCATTCGGCCGCACGTGCCATACACCGCACCGAAAGAATTCTTTGATCTTCATCCACTGGATAAAGTCATTGTGCCTGATGTTCCCGCCGAAGAAATGGACGATATTCCGTTGTGGGGGAAAGCTCTGGCGTACGGAACAATCGCTGGTGGCGACCAATTTTAACGTGCTGAGTGTCGGCCCGAATTACTGGCGGGAAATGACGCGAGCTTACCTGGCATGTGTGTCGTTCGTTGACGCTCAGGCAGGCAAAGTGCTGGACGCACTTGAGGCGAGCGACTACGCTGAAAACACGATCGTAGTTTTCTGGTCCGACCACGGCCAGCACATCGGCGAAAAGAATCATTGGCGCAAGATGGCCTTATGGGAAGAATCGACTCGCGTGCCACTGTCCATTCGGTTGCCCGGCGCGGTCCGTGGTGGCAATATCTGCAGCCGATCAGCCAGCCTGATCGACATTT
>CAYZYB010001279.1:0-2035 GCA_964481505.1 uncultured Planctomycetaceae bacterium
GCACTATTTACTGTCGCAATACAATTCACGGCGTCAGGAGTATCGGAAGACAAGCCAGCGATCGACATCTTCGCGAAAGACAATCTTGTCGCGTGGTGCATTGTCCCTTTTGATGCGAAACAACGCAGCCCCGCAGAACGGGCCTTAATGTTGGCACGATTGCGAATTGATCACGTCGCCTACGACTGGCGAGCCAAACATGTTCCTGAATTCGAACAGGAGATCCTGGAGTACAAAAAGCACGGACTGAATTATTTTGCGTTTTGGAGTTGGCACGATTCCATGGAACCACTCATTCGCAAGCACAACATTCATCCTCAGATCTGGACGATGATAAAGAGCCCTAAAGTGGAAACTCAGGAAGCCAAAGTCGCGGCCGCTGCGACCGCTCTTTTGCCACTGGTCAACAAAACCGAATTGCTGGGATGCAAACTTGGCATCTACAACCACGGCGGCTGGAGCGGCGAACCGGAAAATATGACGGCTGTTTGTGAGTATCTGCGAAAGCACCACGATGCTGACCATGTGGGCATTGTCTACAACTTCCATCATGGCCACGAACACATGCAGAATTTTGAGGCCAGCATGAAAATGATGAAGCCATACCTGCTGTGCCTAAACATCAACGGCATGGACGACGCGGCCACAGTTGCTTCCGGAAAAAACAAAATACTGCCGGTTGGATCCGGCAAGCATGAAGCCCGCCTGCTGAAAATCGTCAAAGAAAGTGGCTACACCGGCCGGATTGGAATCCTCGACCACCGAAACGAACTGGACGCAGAACAAAGCCTAAAACAAAATATGGACGGTCTCGAATCTCTGCGACAGCACGGATTCTGACGTGTCCAGGTGGCACAAACAATAGTGTGCGATCGGTGTGACGCAGTCCCACGGTGATCCGTCGTTGAACGTCTGCGCCACCATTGCTGACCGCCGTCTTTCTTCGCACATTTGCGTGAATAGGGGCGTCTCAAAAGGTCACGCCCGCAACTGAATCACGGCGAATGCTTAAGTTCGTCGGGGACGTCGGCCATTGCGAAGTCGGGCAGTTCGTAGGAGCTGCCGACGATTTCTTTGTCGTGGTTGATTAAATCCGGGTTGAGACTGTTGTGGAGAACTTCTACCGCAAAGATCTCCTGCACGGCGTCTTCGAACTTCACGAAGCCGACGATTTCGCCCGTATTGATGTTCACCACCCACACACCACAGGCGCGTTCTTCCAGCGCCTTTTCTGCGATTGGGATTCCGCCGAAAACAGCAGTCTCACGCACCTGCGACAGTCCGATGAACGCCAGTGGACCACAGAAAGACAGTCCGCGTGTGAAGCCGGGGAGTTCGACGATCGGAGTGTAAGTTCCGGACTGCGGATCCATCGTTCCAAACGTACCAGTGCCGGATTCGAGCAACCACCAGCGACCGTCGTACCATCGCGGTGAATGAGGCATCGACAAACCACGCATCACGATTTCGTTCGAAGCGACATCGATCAACAGGCCGCCGTCTTTCTTGTTGGCTCGCCAGCCGCCAGGCTCGTCAGTTTCTCCCAGAGCCGTCACGTATTTGATGCTGCCGTCCTGAGTTGCCAGGCCGTTCACATGACAGCAATCGCCGGGAACGTACTTTGTGATGAAGGAGGGCCGCCAGATTGGTTCGAAGCTATACGTATTGCTGCGACGACAAAGGCACGAAAACAGGGTGTTGATAAACACCAGCTCATCCGCCTCTTCTGTTTTCCGCTCTTCACTTTCCGCGTGCGACTTCACCCACGCCATTTCGTGGACCTGAATGTCACCCGTCCAGTTAGAAACACGTGGCAGAAAGACAGAGTCGTTGACATTGGGAGGATCCAGTCTGGCTGCTACCGCCGGTAGGTTGTGAAATTC
Source organism: uncultured Planctomycetaceae bacterium (assembly GCA_964481505.1). GTDB lineage: Bacteria > Planctomycetota > Planctomycetia > Planctomycetales > Planctomycetaceae > Fuerstiella. Next base: position 1,884 of record CAYZYB010001279.1, read on the forward strand.
GATGACTTCCATAGCGGTGCCGATGGCTAGTCGGTTTGCGTCGACGGCCATGCCCATTGGCTTTTGGAAAATTCGAAAGTGAGTGTTCAGCACATTGCCATCAGGCCGCAGCATCACCAGGTGCCCGGATTGATACGTGGACACCAGTATGG
>CAYZYB010001280.1:0-2035 GCA_964481505.1 uncultured Planctomycetaceae bacterium
GATTTTGCGGGCGTTGAATTTGTCGTTTCATGTCTCGATAGGTCCTTGTCGCAATTGTGGCCGTCCGAAGCCAAAGGTGGGGACCGTGTAAAAACGGTCGATGTGGAAAGTGATCAAAAAGGGCCAAACCACGACAGCCAAATTGCTTCCGCATCGGCTTCCCGCAGTCTCCCAGGTACTAACCCGGTTCGGCCTGAAGTATGTTCGCTTAATGTGTGAGTTTATTATAAACCGAGTGGAATTCCCATTAAGATTTCCCTGTCAAATTTCGCTCTCGTGTGACAAATTACAGTCGCCGCTAGCTCATGCTGCTCATGTTGAGAATCGGCAGCAGTAACGCGGCAATCACAAACGTTACGATGGCCGCCATGACCAACAGCATCATTGGTTCCAGCATTCTGACCACCACGTCGATGCGTCGGCTGGTGGTTTTTTCAAGGCTGTTCGCAATCCCGATCAGAACGTTTTCGAGGTTGTTCGCTTCTTCGCCAATCGCAATCATCTCTACGATGTCTCGCGAAAACTGACCGCTGGCTCGCAACGGCGCCGCCAGTGACTTACCGCCGGAGACATTGTCCGCTGCAGTGCCGATCGCTTCGCTCAGTACAATGTTACCGCTGGCATCTTTGGCGATCCGCAGCGACTGCAAAATGGGAACGCCGTTGCCCAGCAGAGTTCCCAGCATGCGACAGAATCGCGCGACGGCAAGGTTTTGCACGATGCCGCCGAGGCCCGGTGTTTTTAGCTTGTAGGCGTCAACTTTCGCCTGAGCTTCCTGTGAATCCGAAATATAGTAGACCAGCCAGGTGATTCCGCCACCGACAACGATGATGATGCCCAGCCACCAATCCTGCAGCCAGTCACTAAAACCCATCAGCGCCGTGGTTGCCCACGGCAACTTGCCCTGTTCTTTCATGCGGCCAAAGATCTGCGCGAACTCAGGAACAAACCAGACAAGCAGAACTGTAATGATGGCCGCCCCGACCCCCATCAGAAACAGCGGATACACAAGTGCTCCGGTGACTTTGCCTTTCAGCTCTTCCTGGTGGTCATTAAACGCCGCAACGCGGGAAAGTACGTCTTCGAGAAACCCGCCTTCTTCACCAGCTTTGACCATGCTGATGGTTAAGTTGTTGAACGCCTTGGGATGCCGTCTCATGGCGTCGTTCAGTCGCGTACCTTCCGACACCTGTTCGCGAACGTCCTGTATGACGAATCGCAGTGACTGGTGAGATGTTTGATCTTCCAGCAGTTGCAGCGATCGCATCAGCGGAACGCCCGAACGAAGCAAGTCGGCCAGTTGATTGTAGAAGATCGTCAGAAACTTCCCCGGAACTCGCTGAGCCCCTTTAACCACCTGCTTGCGAGCAGCTTCCGACAATCCGATCTGCATCGGAAACAGACTCTGCGACTGCAGCACAGCCAGCGCATCTTTTTCACTGCCAGCAGTCAGCGTTCCCGCAACCTGCTTGCCTGAAAGTTCTCTGGCTGTGTAATCGAAATCCGGCATTTTTAACGACCGTGATTAAATTCCAATGCTAAAGACTACAGCATCGTGGCCTGGCATGCTCACGATACAAAAAGCAGTCACTGGTGATTAACCAACGATGTCCCCTCGAGTAATTCTGACGATTTCTTCGATACTGGTCACGCCCGCCATGACCTGCTCCCAGCCACTTTGACGCAGCGTCGTCATCCCGTTTTCCAAAGCGTGAGTTCGAATGCGAGTTGCGCTTTCGTTGTTGGCACACATTTCCTGCAGGACGGGGTCTGTTGTGAGCAATTCGAACACGCCGATTCGTCCGGAGTATCCGGTGTCGGTACATTCGCGGCAGCCGACAGGTTCGTAGATGGAGTCTATTCCGCAGTCCTTTGGAAAGTCGTCCGGCACATCCGCAGCTGATGCAAGCGATACCTGCTTTTTGCACGACGGACACAATCGACGCACCAGCCGCTGAGCAAGAACACCTTCCACCGTGCTGGCCACAAGATATGGCTCAACGCCCATGTCGACGATTCGCGTGAACGCACTGGG
>CAYZYB010001281.1:0-2033 GCA_964481505.1 uncultured Planctomycetaceae bacterium
ATACATTTTCTCAGGACAGTCACTCAAAGTATCTCTTTCCATTGTTGGGATGGTTAAACTTGCTTTAGTTGTTTTGTTCGGGATGTTCCGAGGGTTTTTGCGGACAGCACTTTTTCCGAATGCGTTGATGACGCCTTCATCGGTGTTTTCACGAATTGGCTCGACCGAATCTTCTCGTACGCCAAATGGTAAAATTCCTGCCCGTCGACCGGAGCAACTGTTTGAAGTGCGATAACTTTGTTGTTCTGGCTGTTGCACGTTATCCTCCCTGCAGGCGATGTGAGAATTTTCCGCAACAGATAGCAGTTTTGATGAACATCGACGTCCTGAAGCTTCCAGTTAGAAATGGCCGCCCTGAACGGCACGTGTTTTCGCTCAGTGGTGATGTTCCGCAAGCCTGTTTCACAGACCTGGATTCCATCTCTGCTGCTAAGACTGATTTCGCGGCGACACTTTCGAACGACGAAAAAGATCGATCGGTGGCATATCGTTTCGCTGTCGATCGTGACCGATTCATTCTGCGACGGGGACTTCTGAGGCAACTGCTTGGTGGACTCACGGGGCGTGCTGCCGACAGCATACAATTTTCATACGGCTCTTCAGGAAAACCATTTCTCAGGGAATTTCCGAATTTGCATTTCAGCGTGACACACTCCGCTGGAACTGCGTGTTTCGGATTCTGTACACACCGCCGAATTGGGATCGATCTTGAGTATCGCCGGAATGAACTGGATTTGGCGGGAATGGCGAACACAGTATTTTCGGAGGCTGATATCGCCACGATTAAAACTCTCCGTGTGGATGAACGGCCGGTTGCTTTTTTTAAAGCGTGGACCCGTCTGGAAGCACTCGTGAAGGCTGATGGGGCTGGGCTTGTCGAACAAGCGATGGTCCAATTGCTGAACGGTAACGATATGTCGGAAGTGACCTTTGGTGGCACAGAATGGTTGGTGTCGGATACGTTTGTCGCGCCGAGGTTTGCTTCCGCGATTGCAGTTGAGAAATCAGCTTGACAAATACTAAAATTCACCGATGACCTCACCGCCTGATCGCGTTCCAAGGGCGTTGTAGATTCCCGCATCAATGTTCTCCGAGATTGCCCGGACGGATCCGTCGCCAAGTGCGAACTGAGAGATGCCTTCGTGTGGTGCGGACAGGCCTTTGTCGTCGCCGCCTGGCTGATTAGGGCGGAATTGAGTTTCGAATAGCACCATGTGGCCGTGGTCGTCACCCAGATCCGTGATTTCTCGTACTGCGGCACTCCACGCTGTCTCAAACAAATCGTGGCCCCCGATCGTGCTACTGCCATTGATGGGGCCATTCGTACGTTCGCCAAGGAACAGCGTATTTGACAGACCGTCGGTTATATCTCGAAATCGTGTATTGCTGTTTCGGTAGAAGACTCCCTGACTTTGCAGTGGTGTGTCGTCCAGGTTGACTGTCGCTGTTGCCGGGCCCCAGTTGGCGGCGTAGCTGGCGGTGGCGTATTGCTCAACCGGTGTGACAGAGTCATCACGGACGACGAAATTGCCTTCTGAAAACGGATCGGACGGGCAAAGGAAAACTGAAAGGTGCTGTTCACGGGCGGCAAGGTTTACCACATCAAACACGGGCGTGTTGTAGTCGAACTGCTCGCTGAGATTTGTTTGCTCAAGCTGAGGAAGGATCATGGTTCCCCACGCAAACCCCATATGATTTGCCAATGATCCACCAGGGTCCGGCTTGTGCAGATAGCCCGGTGGCAACAGCCCATAAGTTACCTCGTAGTTGTGCATCGCAAGGGCCAACTGTTTTAGGTTGTTTTTGCACGACGATCGTCGGGCTGCTTCACGTGCCTGTTGAACCGCTGGCAGCAGCAGTGCTATCAGAATGGCGATGATTGCGATGACCACGAGCAATTCGATGAGTGTGAAGCCGCGAGGGCTGAATTTCTTAGTCTGATGAAAAAACACGATAGCCTCTCGATTTCCCCTGAAAATGGTGTCACGTTCACTGAGCCTGACCGCCTGTTTAAGAACCAGGCTGTACACAAA
>CAYZYB010001282.1:0-2029 GCA_964481505.1 uncultured Planctomycetaceae bacterium
GCCCGGCAACCAATCGTCGTCAGTCGCATTCTCAGCAAAACTGCGAGGTGACGAACAGAAACCCCATACAAGGCCGGAACGGTCAGGCGAGTATGCCATGCAACGCGAAGCCGTCGACTACTAACCGTTCAGGTAAATGGGGCACTTGTGCAGGGAAACTTCAACGTCTTATTCAGGGACATCTGATCAACGTATCTCAACGGAAGCTCGCTTCCAGTGAGAACGAATCCAGGCAGCATGAAAAGTGATGGCTACGGTCAGTCGGTTTGTGACTCGGAAGTTAAAACTGGTGGTGAACGAAACTAAGAGCGCGGTTCGCCGTGCTGACGGAGCTGAATTTCTTGGCTTTGTATTTCGTTCCCGCAAAGCCAACATCGGGGTCACCGCGAAGAACATGTTGAGACTGAAAGCTCGCGTGCGTGAGATAACGTCTCGCAATCGGGGCATCTCGTTTCATCAAATGGTGACCGAACTGAGTCGTTACCTTCGTGGCTGGATGGGTTATTTCGGTTTGAGTTCGACGAAGCGTATCTGGCCGCCCATTGACGGTTGGATACGTCGCAGAGTTCGCCTGTACCTTTGGAAGCAGTGGCGTCTCCCACGTACACGCATCCAAAGTCTGCTGCGACTGGGCGTCGATCAAAAGCTGGCGATTACCCACGGAGCCAGTCGCAAGGGCTACTGGCGTTTATCCAAAACGCTGGGTGGCCACTGCGGCATGACAAAGCAATGGCTCCGACAACAGGGACTTGTGTTTCTCAGATATCTGTGGGGAGATCTTGCCCCTCTTCGACGAACCGCCTGATGCGGACCCGCATGTCAGGTGGTGTGGGAAGGGACAGCCAAAAGGCTGTTCCCTATCCCGATTTAGCGGACATCGAAGCTATTGCTTGCGTGCGGAAAAGCCATAGAGTCGATTGGCCGCAAGGACATTAATAGTATCGGTGCCGTCGTCATGTTGACGCGTGATGACAACGTAGCCGCTGTGGAATGCGATCGAATCTGCGTTTCCATCTGTGACGGTCGCTGTTGTGTTCGGTTCAGATTCGTAGGCATAGGAAACGGAAAAGTTGCCGTATACGACCGGAGCAGGCACTGGAGCAGCAATCCGCCAAACGAGCACTCCGCAGACAGCAAAGGCCAGCCCAAAACCGAAACCAACGACAAGTGAGAAACGCTGTGAGTTTGCTACGCGTGTTTCCGATTCCATTTTGTCCACCAACGGAAGGTTTTTACGACACCACTTCTCACCGAAGCCAACTAACGTCGCAACACCAACCAGTTTACCAAAAAGTATCCACGTTGGCAAAGAGGCGGTGTCCGCGGCGTGGCAAACCAAAGCTCGTTATTGAAGCGAACGACATGGCAAACCAAAGGATGCTCCAACGACGAAGCCACGGCCTTGCGTAAAAACCATGTTGGTGGACACGAGCACTACGTGGCGGTCATCAATTCTTCGACGAGCTTTGCGTGCAACCAGTCGGGAAGCGTCATAATGCCATGCTGGTTGAGAATCTGATGTTTTGGATACGCGTGGTAGTCACCAAGCACACCGCCAGCAACCGTAAATAGTCCGACGATATCCTCGGGCGCGATTGCTGCGTTCAAGTCCGGGACGCGTAGGTCGATAACGGCAACAGTGCCGTCAACAGTACGTTCTGCCTCAGAGATGATACCGGGACAATTGGGGCCATGTTTTGCAATGACGCCATGCAGGAATTCGACGAAGACCGAATTGCGAGCGAAATTGTCCGGAGTCAAACGTTCCACACCGTCGAGAAGCTGCCCCATGATCGCGTGCCCCGACAATCCGTGCTTGAAGCCGTATTCGTTAGGCAACGGTGATAGGTAGTGAGCCTCAGCGCCGTCCTGTTGGATGGCGTAGACGAACATATTGTTCGGGATCGAATTCACGTTTGATCAGTGTCCGCCAACGGAAGGTTTTACGACACCGCCCTGAACGAAGCGAGCGGTGTCTGAACTACGAGAAATTGTACCAAGGCCAGCCCCCGCGACCAACCAAGGAAGG
>CAYZYB010001283.1:0-2028 GCA_964481505.1 uncultured Planctomycetaceae bacterium
TACCGACCCAATAGCGTTCGAGTTCCGTAGAAAAATCACGGTACTTCGTCGCGCGTTCCGCCTGACCTCTAATATTATTGACCTGTGACTCGACTTCTTCGACGATGTCCGTCAGTCGCAACAGATTCTGCTCGACCCGTTCCAGCCGTCTCTCAGCTTCGTTGCGCCGCTGCTTGAAGCGACTGATGCCCGCCGCTTCTTCGAAGATCAAACGCCGATTGGCGGCATTCGACTGGAGAATCTGGTCAACACGGCCCTGTTCGATGATGCAATAGGAAGCCGCTCCCGCTCCCGTGCCCATGAGCAGTTCGCGGACATCCTTTAGTCGCACGGCGCTGCGATTGATGAGGTATTCCGAGTCTCCGGTCTTCCACAAACGACGGCCAACGGCAACTTCGTCGGCTTCAATTGGAAGGAACCGTGACGTATTGTCAAAGACCAATGTCGCTTCGGCAAATTGCGCACTTCCTCGACTGGTCGATCCGTTGAAGATGACGTCTGTCATCTCTTTCCCACGAAGACTCTTGGCACTCTGGTCACCCAGCAGCCACTTTATCGAGTCTACGACGTTGCTCTTGCCGCTACCGTTCGGCCCCACGACACCAGTGATGCCTTCGTGGAATTCAAATACGGTTTTGTCGGCAAAACTCTTAAAGCCAAAGAGTTCAAGCGACTTGAGCATAGGAAAAAAATGCGATCAGGAAGAGAGAATTGGGACAGAAAAGGGTGTACGCAGCGGTTACAGATTCAGCCGATCACTCACTCTGTCGGCGGAACGGTGACAGCATGATCCGCTTAAACTTTGCTCCCATTGGTTCGCTAAATTCGGTTTTTTCAAGCACGAATTCGTCTGAAGACTCTTCACTTTCGTCGCTCGCAGACGTGACGCCGTCTTCTGACAAATCAAATTTATGGAAGTCGGCTTCTTCCTGATGTGACGCGTCATCAGGCGACGCGACCTCACCGAACGCCGGTTGCTCCAGCTCGGTTTCGTCGTTCGCTACTTCATCATTTTCGTCGTTCGCAGCTTCATTTTCACGAAGAGCAAACATTCGACTCAACGCAGACGAATCCTGTTCAGACGTGTCCTCTTCCGATTCTTCGACGCGGTCGAACAACCCTGGAGTCAACGATTGCGTTCCGAGTTTCGCTTCACGCGGTTTCCCGCTGCTGCTGCCCGGAGCTCTCAGGAACACTCGGCCGCCCTGAGGAAGGCGATCGATTCCGAGTTCACCGTTCAGGTTACCCTGGTCGTCCGCTTCCAACATCATTTGAACGATGTCCGGATAGTTGGCTCCCATCGCCGCGACAGCGTGAATGATCTCCACTACGTTAGTAGACACAACCTGCCGTTTTGGCTCAGCGTCAAGCGAGTATTTTGTGATGGTGACTTTGTTTTCGCCAGCATCCCCTTTGACAATAATTCGGTGCCCCACTTCAAGATAAGTGGGCAGCCGAAGTTCCTGATGCGTCCCGAAGACAACAATCTCGGGAGCACGATAGCGAACGACATGAATCGCCGGAGGCCCACTGCTGTCAACGGCGTGCAGAATGAATTGATGAGGGAACTCGGTTGTCCCGAGTGCGGAGTCGCGGGCGTCGTTTTCTTTGAGAGCTCTTAAAGCTCCGTAGCGCGTTTCCAGTTTTTCGTCCGACAGAAGTTCACGCAAAGCGATGACGGCATTGGCATCCGGAATCACAGATAACGCCGCCAGCCCATAAACACGGAATGCAGATTCTTCCGCAACCGCCTGTTTCAGAACGTCGACACCGCTGCTGTCTTCCAGATAGGCCAGTGCCTGAGCCGCATGAAAGCGAACTTCAAGTTCAGGACTTGTCAACGCGGCCTTCAAAAACGGAATCGAATCATTGCCGATGGCTTCAAGCCTCAGTGATGCCTTTTCGGCGCGAGCCGGTTTCAGGATGTCTCGGGCGAGGCTTTCCGTTCGCATCCGCCGGGCAACCTCCGTTTCCCGGAATGCAATACTGCGAATCATTTGTTGATAGCGCGGGAAGTTGTTCTTGTAC
>CAYZYB010001284.1:0-2026 GCA_964481505.1 uncultured Planctomycetaceae bacterium
GTAGAGATGCACGCGTCCATCTTCATAGCGTTCGAACAGCTTGAACTTGCCAACGCGAATCGCACCGCCCGGAATTCCGCCCTGATTGCTGTAGTGCGGATAGTGCCAAAACAGTGCGTCTCGATTCAGCGATTTGCCTTCCAGCGCTGGCCGAAGGTCGATCCCGTCAATTTCATGCTGCACTGAAATCCCGGCAGACGCGGCGATCGTCGGGAAGAGATCGATCGAACAGATCGGTTCTGCGGATGTTGAGCCGGCCTTTGTGACCCCCGGAAAACGTACAATCCACGGTTCCCGGATTCCTCCTTCGTACACCCACCCCTTGCCGCCTCGCAGCGGAAGGTTGCTGGTTGGTGAACCTTCCGAAGTTGCCAGCCCGCCATTGTCTGACGTGAATACCACGACGGTGTTATCAGCGACGCCGGAATCTTCCAGTTGCTGCAGCACGTTGCCGACGGCCTGGTCCATCGCTTCGACCATCGCTGCATAGACGGCATGCTTCTGCAAAATTCGCACTCGCCGCGGCTTTTTGCCGAACACCTGTTCTTCGTCTGCGAATTCTGCACCATTGATTTCGGCGGCCTTCTTCCTGTACTTCTCAACCAGATCCGGACGCCCCATTAGCGGCGTATGAACAGAATAGAACGAAAGATAAGCCAGGAACGGTTGCTCCTTGTTCTTTTCAATGAAGCTGGCGGTTTCGCGCGACAGTCGAGCTGGCAGGTGCTCACCTTTGGGACTTTCGACTTTCATCTGCGGATTCTCAAACGGTCCGAAATAGCGGCCGCCTGTGTATGGGCCACCTTTGGTGTGCCCACCAATGTTCACATCGAATCCGCGATTCTGCGGATAGTATTCTTCGCTTTCTCCAAGGTGCCACTTGCCAGCAAAAAAAGTGCTGTAACCTTTGCCCTTCAGTGCCTCGGCGACCGTGATTTCATTCAACGGCATGTTGCTGTTCAGTGGTGCCGGCTTGAACGTTCCACCACGTTTGCCCGAAAAGAAATTGGTGGCTCGAACGCGAGTCGGATACTTGCCGGTCATCAGGCTGTACCGTGTCGGCGAACAAACGGGATTGGCAGCGTACCCATCGGTAAATCGCATTCCCGACTTTGCCAGCTGATCGATGTTTGGTGTTTCGTAGAAGCATTTCGGGTTGTTGGCCCCAACGTCCATGTAGCCGAGGTCGTCCACCAGGAACACCACGAAGTTAGGCTGTTCTGATACGTCTGCCGCCTTCAACAGCCCCAATGGTCCGCCCAATACTACCAATATGAGCGCCAAGACACAGCGCAAGTTCACACTACCCATGTTTCCACCTTGAGTCCGGTTCGGATTTTCAGTGACTGAAGTTAATAACGCCGATCCGCCACGACGGCTATAACCGCCGTGACCCAGGCAAGCCGACTTAATCTAATGCTGAAACGCTGCGTCGTCAGCCTTACCGTTTGCGAGGAGATAGGCCAGCAGATCGAGGATCTGATTTTTGTCCAGCGTGTTTAGAATTCCAACCGGCATGATTGAGATCGGCGACGGGCGCCGGGATTCGATCGAACTCTTCTGCAACACCTGCTGCTGGTCTGCTGTAGGTCCTGTTTGGACCGTCACTGCGGTCTTGTCTTCCTTGACGATGTTGCCGGAAACGTACTTGCCGGTATCCATTTCAAACATGAATTTGCGGTACTTTTCATCGACCGTTTTCGATGGCTCAAGGATTTCCTGCAACACTGTCTTTGCATTGCCCTTGTACCTCTTGACAACTTCTGTCAAATCCGGGCCTACAGTCAGACTCGGACCGTGTGAATGTCCGGCATGATCGCCGTGATCATGCATCGCATCCGCTCCAGTGATTTTGTGACACTGAGCACACGCCAGTTTGGTAAACAGCATCTGCCCCTGCATAAAGTTGCGGTGCTTGCCGACCTGCTTCAGATCACCTTCGAGGTCACTGAGTTTCCATTCGGTCGTTTTGACAACCGGCTTGGGATTCCTGACAAGGAAGTCCTTGAGGTTGTTGGTCACATAC
>CAYZYB010001285.1:0-2020 GCA_964481505.1 uncultured Planctomycetaceae bacterium
GGTGACAGGCGTCAGAATTTTCCGCACAGTCTGGAATTCAACTATCTGCCGTTGAGCGATTTGATGACCGGCATCGATCAGTTCCATTGGGAACCGCTCGAAAAGCTTCTGAATGACGTATCCAGCCGAGGCCATCAGGCGGTGTTCAGGACATGGATGGTTTACCCCGGTCACGACAACGGGGTTCCGGAATTCCTGGTCAGGGACGGAGTGAAAGTGACCACGTGGCTCAACAAAGACACCGAACCGTTTCCGCCCGGAAAGGTCCATACTCCGGATTACAATGACCCACGTGTTCGCGCCGCAATGAAGAATTTCATCGAAGCTCTTGGTGCAAAATACGATGGAGATCCGCGCATCGGATTTATCACAGCCGGACTTCTTGGGATGTGGGGGGAGTGGCACGAGTATCCTCGGCAGGATTTGTTCGCGTCGAAGGAAACTCAGACAGAAGTGATGACCACGTTCACTGCTGCTTTCAAAACGACTCCGGTTTTGTTGCGTTATCCGACGAACAACACGCACTGGCTGTACGCCGCGAATCACGATCGCCCCTTTGGCTACCATGACGATTCGTTTGCCTGGACGACACTGGACACGGGTCGTGACGAAGACTCCTGGTTCTTTATGCCGTCCATGAAAGTGGCTGGTCCGCGGGCTCTCGAAAAGTGGAAGCAGCACCCGATCGGTGGCGAGGTTCGTCCCGAGCTGTGGGGACTGATTTTTGACGACAAACCGAAGCATCCGGAGGCGCAGGACTTTCAGGAATGTATCAGGGTTACTCATGCCACGTGGTTGATGGATTCGGGCATGTTAGAAAAGAGACAATCGGCAGAACGAATCGCGAACGCTTCACAAGCCGTCCGGCAGATGGGCTACGAATTTCACATTACCAAGGCGGAGGTCAACAAGACGCCGAATGCGCTGAATGTGCGCGTGCAGTTGAAAAACACGGGTGTCGCGCCGTTCTATTACGATTGGAAAATCGAACTCAGCTTTCAGGACGACTCGGGAAAGCCGCTCAAACGCATCCCGACTGACTGGAAGCTCACAAACCTCCTTCCGGACCAACCGGAACGCGTGTGGGAAGCGTCCATCCGTGTTGACGAGATACCGACGGACGTCAGTCACCTGGCTCTTCGCGTGGTCAATCCGCTCACCAACGGTCTGCCGCTCCGATTCGCAAATACGCCGGATCGGCAACAGGCTGACGGCTGGTTTCGAGTAGGAAACGTGACGGACTAGATTCGAGCATCCTGCCGCATCGCGGGGGGGGGCAGTAGCAGATTGTTGCAATTGAAATGGGTGTCCGAGGTTGGACTGAGCTTGCGAAGGAAACCCCGGGGGTTCGCTCGTGACTCGCTCTAACCGCGGCCACCCTTTTTCAGCTTCGCAATTTTCAACGACGACGCCTCAGCACGGCGAAAGGATGTCGCCGGTGGCGTATTTCTGCCGGTGCGTCTACACTCCCAGTCCTTATGCAATTCGCCGTGTTTAATTGTTCCGATGCACCGACTTCTCGCTTTTCACAATGATCGTATGCTTGATCGCCAGTTTCTGCTGGCCGACGGGACGGTCTATCGATTGGGGCGATCGTCTGACAACGATATCGTTTCCGAATGGGACGAACACGTGTCGCGTCATCACGCGACGTTAACGCCGTCACCTTCCGGCGTGCGATTGGAAGTGCTCGAATCAGCGTCTAATCCGGCCTACATTGAAGGCAAAAACGTATCGAAGGTCGAACTCAAGCCGGGCCAGTCTTTCGTTGTCGGCAGTACGCGGTTCGAAATTCAGCAGGTCACCCACAGCGATTCGCCGCGAAGCAACAGTGTTCAGCAAATGGCGATTGACCGGAAACAGCTGCAACAATTGCGATACGAAGACGCCGACAAGCGGATTGAGGTTCTCACGAGCCTTCCTGCGGTCATCCGCGAATCCGGCGTGGAACGCGACTTGTTCGTCCGCCTGGCAAACCTGCTACTTGCAGGCATTCAGCACGCAGAAGGCGTAGCTGTGG
>CAYZYB010001286.1:0-2019 GCA_964481505.1 uncultured Planctomycetaceae bacterium
CCCAATTGCTGAAGCATGGTGACGAACACATTTGCCAGTGGCTCGTCTTCTTTTTCGGTATCCACCTGCCATGGTTCGCGGCCACCGTCCCACGCTCCGCTGTGCGGATTGGCACCCGCGTTATTGATGTACTTGCCGTGCTTGAACCCCAGATTTTTTCCACCTGCCAGAACCAGAGGATAATTCCGAGACAGGTGAAACGCACTGGATGCTGACCCAAACAGCAGCAGGCTGTTGTCCAGCATGGAACCTTCGCTGGCTGGCTCCGGAGTTGTCTTGAGCTTGGTTACAAATCTTGCAAATTCTTCGTTCAAAAACTGGCAGTACGTCCCGAAACGCTTCCAGCCGTCTGGGTTTTTCGTTTCGTGTGATAAAGAATGAGCCAGCGTCATTCCGACAGCTCGAGCAAGATGATCACTAATGCCGAAACCGTTCTCTCGGCCGATCTGGTAAGTCGCGACCCGAGTCGAATCGGTTTTGAACGCCAGATACATCAATTCAAAGATCGTCTGTACGTATTCACGAGGTTCGTCGGGCGTGACTTCAAGGTTCAGCTGATCGGTGTCGACCGTTGGCAGCGGTGTGTTGATCCAATGCCTGGCTTTTTCGACTTTGAGCTCTGCTTCCCGAACAGATTCCAGGTACTCATCGAGGCTGCGTTGGTCGTTGGAGGAAAGCCGTTTTCGCAAAGCCGACGCATCGGCCAGCATGTCGTCCAGCGCATTCTTGTTGAGTGCCAGTCGTTTCGCGGCGTCTCCATCGCTCTTCACAAACAACATGTCGAACACACGCTTCGGTCGATGTTCCGCTGGAATCGGCCGACCGCTCCGGCTGAACGAAAGTGTATGTGTCCCACGCGGCGTTCCTGTGCCTCCATCCGTCGACATCACCAGCGATGAGAAGCGAGTCTGGTCACCAATGTGTCCGGCATATACCTGGTCAAGCGAAACTGTATTTGCGTACGGACCATTCTGCCCGGTTGCGGCTGCCGTTAGAAACTGATCTGCATTGGAATGTCCGTGAACTCTTCGAGACATTGGGTGAGAGAAACCGGACAGAACTGTCAGGTCGTTTCGCAGCGGTTCAAAAGACTCGCCACACTTTGTAAAGGTGAAGTCGTTGCCGTTGCCGTGAGGAAACCATGCCCAGTCTTTGTAGGCGGGATCTTCCGGCAGTGGCATTGGCACACCGTCCGGAAAGTAGATACACGCCAGGCGTTTCGGTGCTGCATTGTCAGATTCGGCGCTGAACGCAGGGACGGATTCGAACAGTGGCAGAGCCAGCGCTATTCCGGTGCCCCGAAGAAATCTGCGGCGATCAAGTGAGTTTAAGTTCATCATAGTATCGCTTTGTAACTCGACAGTCGTAGGGCCGGTTCCCACCGGCCGTCTGAGCAAGGTTCGCACCCTGAAGATATGTGTCCAACCTATTTCGTCTGAAACAATTCACTTTGGACCAGCAGCAGGATTATTTTTGCCAGTCCGTCTCCCTGCTTGCGTACTTCTGCTGTGATGTTATCAATGCTGGCATGGTCGCCAAAGGTTAAGGGGCGTCCAAGAGCATACGTGGAAATTTTGTAAACCATGGCGCGGACGAATTGGTCCTGGCGATTTCGCAGCAGGAACTCTTTGAGTCCTTTCATGCCATTTAGTTCCTGATTATTGAATAGCAGGCTGGCCGCATCAACAGGTTTCCCGTTGATCTGGTGGCGCCAGCGACCGAGGGCGTCGTAGTTTTCGAATGCGATGCCCCAGGGGTCGATTTTTGCGTGACAGGACATGCAGGCCGGATGATTTCGGTGATCCTCAATCTGCTGCTTCAGTGTTAGCTTCGCGATTTCCGGATCAGCCAGATCGATTTCCGGCACGGCAGGTGGCGGTGGGGGAGGTGGATCGTTGAGCAGGCTTTCCAGCAACCAGACTCCGCGTTTCAGCGGATGCGAATCGGTGCCGTTAGAATTCATGGCCAGCAGCCCCGCTTGAGTCAGCAGGCCGCCACGCTGTTGGCTGGCTTGCAGAT
>CAYZYB010001287.1:0-2013 GCA_964481505.1 uncultured Planctomycetaceae bacterium
GGCTCAACGTGACTACTTTGGTGCCCACACCTACGAACGCACCGACAAGCCTCGCGGCGAGAAGTTCCACACCGACTGGATTCGTGAACGAAAGCTGTCGTAACTTACTGACAGTAAAGCTGTTTGAGCAAATAAAGCCTCACTGAATTCGGTGGGGCTTTTTTGTTGGACTCGGTCGAGATTCCGTGGATCTTCGAAAAATCTCGGAAAAATACCGGAAGCGGAAAGGCGAAAATCGTTTCTCGTTTCGCGTCAGTTTCCCGTCAGGATTTTGCAGAGGAGTTCCGTCATGCGTCCAGTCTGTCGAGCGAATTCGTTGTTTCTATTGTTGGTGTTGAGTTCCTTTGAAGCAGCCTGTGGGGATGCGGGTCGAGTCATCACGTCTCCGAAATTTGATGCTTCTGCGAAGCAGGTGGAACTTTTCCAGGGCCTTGAGGATGGAACGTTCGAAACGAAAGTGATTCCACTTGGGCCGCAGGGAGGCAATCTTCTGATCGTTAACAAGACGGATCAGCCTTTGACCGTGAAGATGCCAAAGTCATTTGTGGCTGTGCATGTTCTGAAGCAATTTCAGCCGTTGCAACCGAACGGAATTCAAAATAATCAAACAGGAAATCAGCAGCAGGGCGCTCAGCAGGCTGTTGGCGGTGGCTCGCAGCAGAACAACGGTCAGGCGAATCCTTTTGGGAATGGAGCCAACGGAAACGCGCAGGGTAATGGGAATGGATTCTTTTCTATTCCTCCTGAACGCACGATCAAAGTGTCATACGTCTCGACTTGCCTGGAGCATGGGAAAGCAGATCCGACTCCACGCGCCAACTACAAACTGGTTCGTACTGCTGACTACACAAAGGATCGAGTGTTGCAGCAGTTGATCGCGATGGTGGCGTCCGGCAGGCTGAACGCAAAGTCAGCTCAGGCGGCGATCTGGAATCGTACTGATGATATGACGTGGCGAGAACTCGCTCATAAATACTCCTACAGCGTGATGGGGAAGGTGCCTTACTTTCGCGCGAGTGAACTTTCTGCAGCCAAAGAGATTGCTTCTCATGCTACGAAACTGGCAGATGACAATTCACAGTCCACAACGCCTGAAACCAGTGTTGCTGTGCGTGCACGCTAAGTAATTACGTGAGGTTCCGCGTTGGAAGTCTGTTCATGTCCTGAAAACGTTTGATTCACAAGCAACTCGTAATGATTCGTTGTAGAATCAGTTTCCAATGGTTCGCGTGCCTGGAACTGGTTTCTCAAAATGGTCGTCACTGTCAATCCTCGTCGATGCCTTGAAGTTGCGAAGGCAATCAAAGGTGTAGTGATACCGTTGCCGGTAGAAGACGTTCCCGTTCTTCCGTTCTCGAAAGAGGAGGAGGCCAATTTCTGGTTCTTTCTGGCAGCGATCTGCCATCAGACATCACCTGTCGGAGGACCACCACTCTGCGGTGTTATCAATGGCACGCAGAAGGTCGGTTGGGATTTTTTGCTGCATACGTTTCGTAGAGCAGTGATTGAAGAAAACGAATGGCTTTGGCCCGAACGGTGGGCGGAGTGCACGGCTGTCGACGTTGACTTGCTATTTGGAGCAGTCATAAGTCGTCCGGATCGTCGTGCGGAGCTGATTCGTGATCTGGCTGAAGGGCTGAAGTCGAAAGGTTGGCGGTCAGTCATCGAAGCCGGGCAACACTGCGAATTCCACATTGCTACGGCGGTTCCAACGACGGTTTCGATGGGCACTCCCGGCACCTCTGGGAGTTGTGACAACGAGAGCAGGCGGGTGGCTCAGCTGCCGACTGGATTGCTCGATCTTCTTTCGCAATTTGACGCGTTCTCAGATCCAGTTCAGAAAAAGTCGGCGTTTTTTCTGATGCTGATGCAGAACGCGAATCTTTGGTCGTATGTCGATGAAATGCAGCTTACTGCGCCCGTTGACTATCATGAGATTCGAGGGCACCTCAGAATCGGAACCGTCGACCTTCCAGCATCTCTGCGGCAGAAAATAAGCGACGAGAGTGCGAT
>CAYZYB010001288.1:0-2008 GCA_964481505.1 uncultured Planctomycetaceae bacterium
ACATGACGCATTCCATCCAGACTTAGCAGAAGTTTTGATTCCACAGCATGGCAACTTAGCTGATTCAACCCAGTCAATAATGACAGACGCCGTGTTAGCGGGCCCGGGCCACGCAGATCGGACGATGTCAATTCGTACCTCGACACGGCTAATGCAGCACTTTCCCACTCGCCGTCATTCGAATCTTCTCAACAACTCTAAATTCGGCCGGAACCTTGAACGGCGCTAAGCGTTCCTGGCACCATGTGGTCAATTCCTGCAAATTCGCATCGGGAAGGCCCTGCGCCAGTACAATTTCAGCATAGGCCTGCTCCCCCCATCGTTCGTTATCGACCGAAAACACCCTTGCTTTTTTGACGTCAGGGTGGTCGCAGAGAACAGATTCGGCTTCCTGCGGAAAGAATTTCATGCCTGAGATGTTAATCAGATCTTTCGAACGCCCCTGAATGGTTATGCAACCCTGTTCATCGATGTTGCACATGTCGCCCGTGGCGAACCAGCCATCCTGCATAATGTCCGCACGTTCGCGCCACGGTTCATAGTACGCATCCAGAATTCCAGGACCGCGAAGCAGGATTTCCTGGCAGTCGTCAGAGAAATCAGAATCTCGCAGTTTCAGCTCGTAGTCGTTTCCGACACGTCCGACAGCTGTCGGCTGTGACCTCGCAAAGTCGACGTTGATGCATGGCAGACCGACCTCAATAATCCCCAGCGCCTGAGTCAGCGGGATTCCGAATTTCTCCAGAAACTTTTGTGCCAGCGACAATCGCAGAGGTGCGGTGGTCGAGACTGCCAGACGCAGACTGCTGGTGTCGTAGTTGCCTTTATTGGAAACCATCCACGAATACTGCAGCGGCGAGCCATAAACGAAAGTGGCGTGACGCTGCTCAATCATTCCGAGGATAGCATCGGCAAAGAGATTCTTCGGCATCAAAATCGTGGCACCGTAGTTAAGATAGGCCACAATGGAAACGGCGAAGTGATACGACATCGACAGCAACCACACGACACGGTCATCACTGTTCAATCGCAGCGCGTCATTCGCTGCGGATATTCGTTCCGCGATGGTTTCGTGTGACAGCACAACGCCTTTGGCGGTGCCGGTCGTGCCGGATGTAAATCGTATAAACGCGGCATTGATTGTTGAAAACCGTTCCGGTGCTGCACGCGAATTCCGAACTGTCACAATCGATATTTCACCATCCGCAGCATCGTCACCAATGAAGGCAGCATCCGGCTGAGAATTGATTACGAAATCGAGGTGTATCTCGCGCAGAATCGTCGATTTTTCCACGTCTGCGAGTTCAATCGGAATGGGAACAATGCACGCGCCGAGCCGCCACACAGCGTACGTTTGTACGATGTATTCAAGGCCGCTCGTGACATGCAGCCCAACACAGTTTCCCTGTCGAATTCCCGCATCAGCCAGCTGCGAACTCGCTCGATCAATCGCTTCCTGAAGATCCGCATAAGTCAGTTCCCGCTGATCCTGAATGATCGCCAGTTTTTCAGGAGCACGTGCAACTGACTCACGAAACAATTCGTCCAGATTCATGGGTATCCTTCCACATTAGAGGTTTGGACGTCGCTTTGCTCGTCATCCACCGCTCGGCCAGCCACACAGAAACAGTAGAGCCGTCACACTTAAGGAAAACTCTAGCTGGATTTCAGCCGAACATACGCAGCGATCCGCTCGATGCTTCCAAGGTTCTCCGGCGCCATGTCCTCATCTTCAACTGAAACGCCGAACATGGATTCCAACTCAATGACCACTCGCAGAAGTTGCAGCGAGTTAAGAAACTCCAGCAAATCGCTGTCACAACGAAGTGCCTTACCACGTTCTCCTGGCAGATAAGCGTCCTGAATGTGGGATCGGAGCTGTTTCTGAATCGAATCCTCTGTCAGTTTCACGGTCGTCGAGCTTCCAGAAGCCGGCGTAGGCTATCGCGGGCGGGCAGCAATTGTATGAGATCTCACCAACCGTATTAAAATGACTGCTGCGTAAATC
>CAYZYB010001289.1:0-2008 GCA_964481505.1 uncultured Planctomycetaceae bacterium
GCTCCGGCGCCTTCCGGTCTGCAGGGCGTACTCAACGCCGCGACCACAAGTGACGCCTTTCGCGACATGGCCGGTCTGGCAGGAACGCAGGCAAATGCAGCGGCAGCCATGCAAACCGCCGCAGGCCTGGCAAACAGCTTCGGTCAACAAGCCGTCAACCTTGAGAAAGCACGTTTAGGCGTCAAAGACGCAAAGAAGAAACTCGACAGCATCAAGAAAGCCGAGGCAGGCGGACTGATCGACAAAGCCGAAGCGAAGAAGCAGGCGGTACAGGCCCTGTCCGAGCAGAACACATCGCCGGAAACTCCGCCACTGACAGAGACCGGTCCGGTCCGCGATGTCGTGCAGAACGCGGCTGAGACCGGCCGCAACGTGGAAGTTACGAGGCAGTCGAAGGAAGGGACTGAGACTGTTAAAGTCAGTGCGAGTGAAGAAGACCGTGGGCGTCCTTTTCGCCATTTCATAATTGAGCGAGACGACCTGACGCCAGACAGCCGTGCGTTCCACCCCGCGACCCACGACATTTCCGGGGAAACAACTCTATCCGTTCGCGTGCGGGCAGACAATGACTTGCCTGAAGACGCCTTTATTCAGTGGAGTGTTCCACCGACCGACTCGGGACGATTTGCGATCGACGGTGGGGCGAGAATTCAGACCGGAAACTCGATCCGGATTACCGCGCTACAACCAGGACCGGCATTTGTCGACGTTTCGTTGAGGTTGCCTGACGGGCAGGTTCTTGAGAGCGTGAAATTTCCCCTGAGTATTCCGCAGTTCCTAACCGTCGACATTGCCTCGGGATCATTCATTCCTCATATGAATGGAATGGGGCTGATCGATACCGAAATCGAGAATGTCCTCGCGGTTGCACGAAGCGTGAGCCGGACCATACTCATGCGCGCGAACGTCCGGACGGTCTGGAGAATGGATCCATTTAACGAGAGCCTTCCGGCACAATTCCAGCCAGGCGGATTGGCTGCGGCAAACGTTACGACTGCAACGTTTCACGGTGATCCTCCGACATCGGCACTTTACGGGCGGACTCAGCCTGGACCGAGCGGTGGTGCACCGGGGGCGCTCACGTATGATGAGCAGATCTTTGTGTGGCCGGGTGCCTTCGATGATGCGGTCACGGGGAATGCGAACGAACACGTTGATGAAACAACAAACAGTGTCATCCGAACAATCACCGACTTTGCTGGGATGAGTTCGCTGCTAAAGAATCGAGCCATGCAAGTGCTGGGACGTCTTTACGGCGAAACACTTTCGCACGAGATAATTCACAGCTTGATTGGTAGAACCCTTAGTAGCACCACGCAAATCATCGGCGGAATCACTGTCAATACGGGAGGGCACAACGCTCACCCAGGAATAGACCATGACATCATGAACTTCGGCATCGATCGCAGCTTCGAAGATCGCACGGGCTTCGTGTTAGACCGCACGCAGATCGCTGGCGGCAATCTCAACGAGATGATCCTTGAAGACAAAGGGATCGCATTTATCAACATTCCGACCGGAACGGCGCAGGCAAACCTCGACGAGTTCTTTCCCGTGCCGCCAGCATTCACGTAGGCGATTTTCATTCTCTTGATTGTGGTGTGCGGAAAGCCGCAGTTGGCCCGATCTCCGGGAAGATGCCCTTCCGTTCCTGAGAGATGATAGATCAAACATCGTGACTGTGTACATCTGATTGGGATGCAGCGACCTTCGTTTTAAGTTTTGTTGAAAAAGCAGCCGCAAAGCCAGTGATTTCCCATCGTTTCCACGATTGGATTCCCGCCACAAAAGTTCTTCTGGTGTCCTCGATCCTCCATTTTTAAGTCCCACTCAACTCACCTTCCCGTCTTGGGTCCGTTTTTAGTTCAATTTGACAGAACCAGCAAAGTGGGAAACTCCTGCTATTCGCCTCCGTTTCGCAAGTCGTGTGGCTCCTGGTGCAACCGAAGAGTTCAGCGTTGCTTCATTCCACGTGTTTGGCCCGAGTGATGGAAGTAAACTGCGTGCC
>CAYZYB010001290.1:0-2007 GCA_964481505.1 uncultured Planctomycetaceae bacterium
ATTCTCCTCGTCGCGTCCGGTACACGCTACGAATACATCAGCTTTGCCAACACGAGCTTCTTCCAGGTCTGCCCGAACTTTTACGTCCGCATGCAGAACTTTCGAACGCGGCAGTCGTTCGGCGATAAAGTCACAGCGATCTGCGTCGCTCTCCAGGATCGTGATCCGACAGGTCGTTCGTTCCAGCAGCCGTGCCAGATTCAGTCCGATTTCACCACCTCCGGCAATGACAACTCGCGTCTTTTCAGCAGACCGATCTTCGAAACGAGCGGCCACTTTCCCAAGTTCGCCGTGAGCACCGATCAGCGTTACGTAGTCTCCGCTTTGCACACAATCTGAAGCGCCGGGGATGACAGAATCGTTGCCGCTGTTGATCAAACCCACTCGCACGGTGGCTGGCAATTTGAGTTCCCGTAGCGGCACATTGACCGCCTTGGCTTTTTTGCCAACGTGAAGCCCCTGAACCTCAACGCCGCCACGAACAAAGTTTTCCACCGCCAAAATTGACGTGCTACGAATGTGCTTTGCCAGTTCCAGGGCCGTTAGATGTTCCAGGCTGATCAGCCGATCAATGTTAAAGTGACGCTGGTAGTCGAACGTGCTGTTGTCTCGAAAAATGGGATTAAAAACGCGTGCCACACTACGTGACGCGCCCATTTCTCGGGCGATACTGGCGCTGACCATGTTGACTTCGTCCCGACTGGTGACAGCCAGGCACAAATCTGCGAGTTGAATCCCGGCCTGAAACAGCTTCGACACGTCAAACGCAGATCCACAGACCGTTTGCACGTCCAACTGCTCCTCGACGCGGCGCAGAACATCAGCCTGTTCGTCAACCACGCAAACGTTCACGCCACGACCGCACAGTAATTCCGCGACGGTTTGCCCGACGGTTCCAGCTCCCAGGACAACGACGTTCATGAAGCGTATCCGCTGAAATAGATCGCGAATGTCGATTCAACTGCCATGCTCAGTCCTCTTTTAACAATTCAGCGGCCTGCAGAGCAAAGTACGTGAGGATTCCATCCGCACCAGCTCGCTTAAATGCCATAAGACTTTCCATCATAACGGCTTCACGATCCAGCCATCCGTTTTCCGCAGCCGCTGTCAGCATCGCGTACTCACCACTGACCTGATAGGCGAACGTCGGAACCCGAAATTCTTCTTTCACTCGGCGAACAATGTCAAGGTACGGCATTCCGGGCTTCACCATCACCATGTCTGCACCTTCGGCGATGTCCAGCCCGACTTCGCGAATCGCTTCATCAGAATTTGCCGGATCCATCTGGTAAGTTCGCTTATCGCCTCGCCCAAGACTGCCCTTCGATCCGACGGCATCGCGAAACGGTCCGTAGAACGCTGACGCGTATTTAGCGGCGTAAGCCATAATCTGAACGTGTTGAAAACCAGCCTCATCCAAAGCGTTTCGAATGACGCCCACACGGCCATCCATCATGTCTGATGGCGCGATGATGTCGCAGCCGGCTTCTGCCTGGACAACCGCCTGCTTCGCAAGGATTGCCAGGCTCTGATCGTTGTGAACATCGCCGTTTCGAATCACGCCATCCTGGCCATGAGTTGTGTAGGGATCGAGTGCAACGTCGGCGATGATTCCAGGATCCAGTTCTGCCAGTTTGATGGCGCGAATAGCGCGGCACATCAGGTTTTGAGGATTGAGCGCTTCGTCACCGTCTTCTGACTTGGCGTTCGGGGCAGTCGCCGGGAAAACGGCTACGGCAGGAATGCCCTCACCGGCAGCCTGAGCGACGAATTCCACGAGCTTGTCCACGCTGTAGCGATTGACGCCCGGCATTGACGGAATCGGCTCGGTGACGTTGCTGCCTTCCGTCACAAAGATCGGTAGAATCAAGTCGTCGACGGTCAACGTGTTTTCTCGAACCAGTCGTCGCGACCAGGCAGTGCGACGATTCCTTCTCATCCGTGTGGACGGAAATTGTCCGGTCGAATTATTGTGCGAGTTCATTCCGCAAGTGTTTCCAGAAAGGG
>CAYZYB010001291.1:0-2006 GCA_964481505.1 uncultured Planctomycetaceae bacterium
CCTCAGCACATGCTGGAAAAGTGGGCGTTGATTCGACAGGCAATCGATCAACTGGAAGGACCGATTTCCTTTGAGCAAATCGCAGTGCAAACAGGCTTCACCGAAAATGAAGTGGAAAAGTGCTTTGAAGCGATCCGGTTGACTCGCCCGGAAGTCTGGCAGGAAGAATTCGGCCTTGCTGCTCCCGACGACATATCGGCACTCGACACTGAAGATCGCGCGATGCAATTAGCACAGGCCATTGAACAACTGGATGACAGGCTGCGAATCATCGTGGGCATGTACTACACCGATGAGCTTCGACTGAAGGAAATCGGCGAAGTGTTGCAGCTGTCGGAATCACGAGTCTCTCGTCTTTTGCAGCAGGCTCACATGCAACTCAAGACAATCCTGAAACAGGAATTTGGAACATAGCCATGAAACAGAGTACTTTGAAGTCGGTGATTTCCGGAAAAGCGGTCACAGTCGGAGCGACACCGGTGTTTGTCGGCGGTGACCACAGTGTACCGGCTCCGCGAATTTCCCTGGTGCGAGATGGCGATTCTATCACAGCGGTTGAGATTCGATGCGGCTGCGGTCAGGTGATTGTGGTGGACTGCCTCTATGAACAACCCGAAGCTGTTGTCTCTTAAGCTGCGTTGGTCAGACCTGGGTTTTTCCAACGAAACTGCTGGATGAGTCTCGCTGGTTCCATCACACGAACGGCGGCCACAACGACGCACAAGATGCTGTAGACTGAGAGTGAAAATGATGTTGGTGAATTTTCTGCGACACCGCCAGTTGGCGCTGATCCTGACGCTGATTTCAGCCTGTTCGGGATGTACGACACCGTTCGCCCGTTTTGCGTCCCGGGCAATCGTCGCGCCGAGACCACATACGCAGACAACGTCGCACCCTCATGTGATTCAGGCCCACGGACATATGGTCCACCAGCCGATGGTAGGTGTCCCGCCGCATGTCTGTACGTGCCAACGTGCTCAGCACGAAAACTACTTGCCGTTCGTCGAAAGTGGGGACACTGCCGCTCAACAGAAAACGTCTGTGCCGAGGGCAGCGGGCTCTGGGGTCGCCGTTGTTGAGTGGACAGAAACAAGGTCGAACACGAATACCCGCCAGGAAGCGAACCACATTCAACAGGTTTCGGCTCAAGCCTCACCGCTGGCAATTCCCGAGCCGATTCCGCAGCCGGTGGCGAACACACAGGTGCTGCAATCTGTCCCGGGCTGTGGAGAATGCGACGTTTTCCAGCCGCCTCCTCCACTGATTCATACGGAGCAAATCAATGCTCTGATGAAACGCGTCGCCAACATGGAAGCGGAACTAAAACGCAGCAAAGCGTCGATCGCCACTTTGACCGGGGCTCTCGCTCGTGCGAATCAGGAAGTCAGCAAGCTGACAGCGAGTGTCAGGCATTGGCGTGGTGAAGTCGCTCGCCTGGAAATGTCGGTCAAAGTTCAACATGAATCAGACATCAAATCGCTGAATCGTATTTCCGAAATGCTGGGGAGTCTGGTTGCCGTTGAGCCAAAGAACGCAGCGCCGGATGGAGTTCAGGAATGACCAAAATTCTGATGCAGTTAAAATACACCGTCGCCGCCGTAGCTCTGATTGGCTGCCAGCACACGTCGAACCATGACTGCACGGCGGAACACGTTTCGTGCGCGGCGTTGCCGGTCCCGTGTTGTGCTCCGAGCGTTACTGTGGTGCCATACCGCGCGGCGCGGGAACACGCCGAAGCTCTGCAAATCCTGACAACATCGATCAATAGTGGGCTCACAACGTTCGGTGGACTGCGGATACAACCGTCTCCGCCGCTGAATCGTGAACCGCCGTGTCCCGTCGAAAATCACGGACCGGAATTGTATCTTCCCGATGCCGGTGGATCTCATCCTGCTGTCTTCAGCCAGGTTCAGCCGGAATTGCAATTCCCCAACAACGAAGCGCTGCCGACTTCTTCCGGTGAACAGATCGAAGTACGAATCACTGTCGATGACTTCGTCGCCTAT
>CAYZYB010001292.1:0-2004 GCA_964481505.1 uncultured Planctomycetaceae bacterium
AGAAACCGGCTGACAACATTCTCAATCAGGACTTTGATGCAGACGCTCCCAATCGCAAATGGGTCACCGACATCACGTACCTCGCGGTGGCCGACGGCTGGGTTTACCTTGCCGTTGTTCTGGATCTGTTTAGCCGAAAAGTTGTCGGCTGGTCGGTCTCCGAAAGCCTGGCAACGCCGCTGGTCAGTGAAGCTCTGAGGAAAGCAATGGAGTCACGCAGACCGAACACAGACAAACTTCTGCATCACAGCGATCGAGGCTGCCAGTACACGTCCGACGAGTATCAGCAAGTGCTGAACACACTGAACATCACATGCTCGATGAGTCGTACGGGATGCTGTTACGACAATGCCGTCATGGAACGATTCTTCTGGTCGCTGCAACACGAGTGGACAAACGTCGAAGACTTCGCCGATATCAGGGAAGTCCGACAGAGCGTCTTTGAATACATTGAAGCGTTCTACAACTCAAAGAGAATCCACCAGACACTCGACTACAAAACACCAAAAACCTGAAGTTCCGTAAGTTTAGTGTGCGCTTGTTAAGGTTGTTTGAGACAGGCATTCTGTCTCGGAAAAATGGTGTGTGAGGATTTGCCTTCGTCGGAGCCGGTCGTCGGTTCGTTCACACTTGTCACGAATCGATGACCGAGCGGAGATGAAGGCAAATCCGTCTCCTTGCCTTTGTTGGTGAGGTTCGAGGGAACTTCGCCAACCGATATTTGTTATCCCTGCTGCTCAAACTGTTCCGGGCTCAGGCCGTCCAGACTCGAATGACGACGCACTCGGTTATAGAACACTTCGATGTATTCGAAGATGCTCGCACGAGCTGCCTCCTGATCAGCATACTCGCACTGGTGCACCAACTCCTTCTTCAACGTCGCGAAGAAACTCTCCGCCACAGCATTGTCCCAGCAGTTGCCTTTGCGACTCATGCTGCATTCAATTCCATTGCGTCGCAGCGCTGAGCGAAACGCATGGCTGCAATACTGACTGCCGCGATCGGAATGATGAGTCAGCCCTGACACATTGCCGCATCGGCCCAACGCCATTGCCAGTGCCGACAGGAACACGTCCGTCGACATCGTCACGTTCATCGACCAGCCGACCACTTTACGTGAGTAGAAATCGATGATCGCAACCAGATAAAGCCAACCGGATTTCGTTGGAATGTATGTCAGATCTGACACCCAAACGTCATTCGGCTGATCACGTTCGAACTCTCTGTTGACAGTGTTTTCCGCAACCGCAAGGTCATGGTTCGAATCCGTCGTACGAACTCGAAAACGACGATGAGTCGATGCCGACACACCTTCCTGACGCATCAGTTTTGCAACCGTCGATTCACAGATTTAAAAACCCCGTTCGACCAGTTCCAGGTGCATCCGAGGACTACCGTAAACATCTTTGTGACGCTCCGAATGAATCTGACGAATCTCCGAAATCACCGCCGACTGATGCTCCGATCGAGCACTCACCGGACGTTGTCGCCATGCATAGAATCCACTGCGACTCACCTGCAACACGTCACACATCAGTGTGATCGGCCATTCTTCGCTGTGCTGCTGAATGAACTCATACCTCAGTTCTTTTCGTTCGCGAAGAAGGCCGTCGCTCTTTTTAAGATGTCACGCTCCATACGAAGACGACTGACTTCCTTTCGCAGACGAGCCAGCTCTTCCTGATCGCTCTCAGATATATCGGAATCCAAAGCGGCCGCCTTGCCGTACTTCTTACGCCACGTTCGCAACAAATTGTCATTGATCCCAAGTTCTCGAGCCGCCTGTGCGGTCGTGTAACCCTCATCCTCAACAAGAGAAACGGCATTCCGCCGAAACTCGTCGCTGTGCTTACGACGCACACGCTTCTCTGACTTTTTCTTCATCGTTTACGCTCCTTGCCTGTAATCTTACACGCCTAATGGAGCGCCCACTATTCATAGGGAATTCCAACCAGATCGAAGAAATCCACGAAACAAAACTTCTCGCATAAACAAAATTCCGGA
>CAYZYB010001293.1:0-2004 GCA_964481505.1 uncultured Planctomycetaceae bacterium
GCATTGCCTGATATTCGCGAGCGTGTCGAACTCTACAACTCACAGCGTGAACAATTCCTTGAGCAAATCGCTCGATGTTCCGGTGTCTACGGAAACGTTGTGGTACTCGACTATCGCAACGAAGAAACCATCTACTCAGGGAACCGTTTCCTCGTGTATGCGTTGTTCCCCGAATGCAACGTTTCGATTCACCTGATCAAGAGCCGTCAGCCAAACACGTCTGTGCTTGCGATGGGCAAATCGATCCTGAACCGCACCAATCCTGTCGACATCGGTTCGCTGTGCCTGGAAAACGGTGGTGGCGGACATGCGGCTGCCGGAACCTGTCAGATTCCGGCTTCTGAAGCTGACGAATTGCTGCCATCCATTGTTCAGTCCCTGAATAAGTCGATTGAACCAATGGATGCGATCACTGCGTAGCATCGGCATCAGAAGCGAAATGAGCTCTATGCTGTCAGGTCTAAGCTCCGAACTTTCGCACAGTTCGCTGGCGCTGTTCTTTCGGGCGATACGCTTCGAAACCGTCAACGCGATACTCTGGTAACACGGTGTTGATGCGCATTTCGATGTTCGTCAACTCTCCGCCCTGGTCCAGCCGTACAAAAGTGATTGCACGCCCGTTTTCAGCAGACGACAGCCGACCGGTTCGGCCCACGCGATGTACGTAGTCGTCGCAGTATTCCGGGATATCGTAGTTAATGATGTGCGAAATTCCGCTGATATCGATACCACGACCAACGACGTCAGTAGCGATCAGCAGCTTCAACTTACCAGCGCGTAAATCTCTGATCACGCGGTCACGTTTGCGCTGAGGAAGGTCGCCGTGAATCGCTGCGATGCGATCAGACTTCAAACGTCGTGAAAAGATCTCCATCAACTTATCAGCGCCGCGTTTGGTGCGTGTGAAGACAATCGCCTGCGACGGTTTTTCCTGAGCAATCACGCGCAGTAACAATGAACGTTTTCGGTCTTCATCCACAGTAACGTAAAACTGCTCGATCGTATCAACAACGACGGTGTCTTCCGACAGATCAACCATGTCCGGATCGACCATGTACTTGCGAGCCAAACGCTCTACCGGTTCCGGCATCGTGGCAGACAACAACAGTGTTTGACGTTTACCGGGACACTGCTTCAGAATGCGTTCGATATCCGGACGAAATCCAATGTCCAGCATTCGGTCCGCCTCGTCCAGAACAAGCACCTTTAGCTTATCCAATGTCAGCGCCTGTCGCCGAAGCAAGTCGATTACTCGACCAGGCGTTCCAATGATGACCTGTGCTCCATTCTGAATGTCCTGAATCTGTTTGTGAATTGGCCGACCACCAACCCCGAGCGCCAGTCGAAGACGGCCACCGCAGAGTTTTTTAGATTCAATCATCACCTGTTCGCTGAGCTCACGTGTCGGAGCAAGCACCAGAACCTGCACGGCGGGCATCGAGAAATCGACATGCTCCATCGATGGCAACATGAATGCCGCGGTCTTGCCCGTTCCCGTTCGCGCCTGCCCAATACAGTCACGTCCTGTGAGAGCGATCGGAATCAGTTCCGCTTGAATGGGGCTGGGGGTTTCGTAGCCAGCTTTAGCAAGTGTGTCCAGGGTGCGTTTCTGGAGTCCGAGTTTGCTAAACGTTGTGTCTGATAAAACTTGCAAGAGTGCGTCCAATATGGGAGCCAATACGAGTCCGGCGAAAATGTCGCCAGCTCCGAGTGCCGAATTTCGGTGAGAGCAAGACCTGCGAATTTCACAGGAAAGGGACGCTTAGGCGAGCAAATCCCGACTGACCGAAAAAGCGATGTGTAAGACGCAAAACAGCCATCTCACACCTTGTTTTATTGTATCAAGCCCTTTTTTAGCGGTCAATCACGACCTTTGTCCCCACAAAATTTGCTCCGGCTTGAGGGTGGCTAATACTAATTTCCCAACATATTCGTGGTGATTCCCCCAAACCCTACCGGAAGCACTGGAACATTCGACATCATAAGAGCGCCATCCCCCTAATG
>CAYZYB010001294.1:0-2004 GCA_964481505.1 uncultured Planctomycetaceae bacterium
ATGGTCTGCGGTGCTTGCATCGCTCAGGGGCAAACCCCTTCTCTCGCCGGTCTCGAACTGGTTAAACGGAGTGCCATAGGATTAAGGTGTGAGGGCCCATCGTATACTCTGGGTCAAAAGGGTAGGGGACCACTTATTTCACCTTTTTTTTAGACTACACTCCTCTCGCCCAAAACCGGTCTCACTCTTTCGGGCCGGTGGAGTGTTGCCGAAAAAAATGGAGAAGCGGTTCGTCCAGTACCTTTTTGACCAAGTGAATGCGAACGACCCTAACCGCTTGTTCTTTCGGTCCTACATTTGGCGACTCGCAGCCCAGTTGGAGCTGGAGTTTGACCCCGAGGTTTGCAAGCAAACCTTAATTTCAGATAAGGAAGCCCAAGGTCGGTTCGGCGATATTGCACGGTGTGCCGCCGTTCCACAATGGGAAGACGGCGAGTTCTACCTCAACTTCACTGACGAGGAAATTGGAATAGTCCTAGACGATGTAATCGCAGCAGTCACGGATTTCAGCCCGGTGACCGAGTCACGGTTTGCACATTTCATACGCCAGAATCACGATGGATTGGGCGAGTGTTTTGAAGCGATCAAACGTTTAGTGTTGTTGCAAGACTCGCCAGCACCGGAGAATATTAAGAAAACGCGACACATCTTTGACCTTGTTACTCAAAAAGATCTTCCCTTCGTTCGGTACAAGGTCTCGTGGTTAAACCAAGATCCGTCGGTTGCGGATGAACTTGGCACACAAATTCTGCGAAACCTTACACATCAGTCCGATGACAACAGAGACGATGCGCTACACGCGATACATTGGTGGTGGGAGACATTTCGCACGTTTGACTTGCCGGAACCTGCCCCGCGATTTCGACAGACTTTGCTGAGCACGCTAACAATGGGCAGCACTTTGCACCTGCTAGACGCACTTGTAACCACAAGACTCATCTACGGGTACCAAACGTCAGATGAGAGATCAGTGTGGCGCCCCGACATTGTTCGCTCAGTCGAACTGATCGAGCAAGAATGCGACAGCAACAAAACCCCGCGACGATTCGAACCGGAGTGGATTCCGAATATCAGAATCAAACTCAAGAAGCTACGGGAAGTACTTAACGATACCTAGAACCGAGGACGACTCGCCATTCAGCGAACTAAACAAGGGTGTCACCAACCAATAACCGGATTTGGTTGCCGATAACTGTTTCTGTCGTCAGGCGAAAGCCAATCGCCATGAAGCGTGAATTTCTAGTTGATTGATTTGGCTTCTTCGCGTGCCTTTTTACGCTTCTCTCGTTCCGCTTTCTTCGTCGCTTTGTCGTCGGGAGTTGGTTCATCGGTGACTCCCAGATTTTTCGTCAACGACCTTGGCACCGTTACCGTTTTACCTTTGATTTCGAGTGGTTTAACGATTTCGATCTGTTTGTCGATCTGGCCGGGTTCGGCGGTGTTTCCTCCGGGGATGAATTCTCCAAAAGGACGGCCGATGACTTCGAGGTCATACTGCATGAGATCGCGCATCTGGTTCAGGCGAGTGGCGTGAGAACGTAGCCATGTTCGGCAGGGGGAATTTTGAAACACGGAGATGTACAGAGCAGGACTCTGCGTCTCTATCTCCTTCACATCAGATCATGATGCCTCCTTGAAGTTGTTCACAATCCGGTGCAAACCATCCACCAGTTTGACTTCATGAAAATTGATCAGCAAACCGACCTGTAGATTCATCAGTCGCAGGTGAGACAGCGTTTGAGCCTTGTCGACTGGGTGGATGGCGGACTTGGCCTTTAGCTCGACGACAACACTGCCGTTTACGAGTAAATCAGCACGAAACCCACATTCTAAATGAACGTCGTCGTAAATCACGGGGATTGCCTGTTCTTCAATCACTTCAAAGCCACGTTTGCGAAGCTCGTAGGCCAGACACTTGCGATAGGCTGTTTCAAGCAGCCCCGGCCCAAGTCCAGGGTCGCCCTCTTTTCGAGTTTAGGTCTGGTGCGTAGTATTGCTTGAGTT
>CAYZYB010001295.1:0-2003 GCA_964481505.1 uncultured Planctomycetaceae bacterium
CTGCGAGCAGAGCCAACCCAACGTCGACAACGCACATTTTTGGACAGCCTCCTAGCGCAAGCTTGATTATGCAGAAGAACTGGATACCCAATACAACCACACCGGAAAGAATCCCTGGAGTGGGGTGTTTCCATAGGATCATTCCGCCTATAGCCGCCGCGCCGGCTATGAGAAACGATAGGAGAGTCAGAGCATTGATGATGAAACTTTGTTCCGGCACCAGAACAGTTTTCGCAGCTTCACCTGGGGGCAGTTGTTCCCACGATCCAAGTCGTTGGCCAAGTTTCAATTCCACAATCTCATCTGATGGCGCAAACAGCATGCAGTCGCTCTCCTCTGATTTACGTGGAATATGTCAGCCAAGCCTCAATGCGTGCCACGAGACGACAAGATAATGTCCAATTCCAGTAGGTCTCGCAACCATCAAGAACGCAGGTCGTTCAATTCGACTGGCGTTTGCACTTGTTAAAAGCGCTTCGCGTGAAACCCGCTATTGGCTGGTGAGTTTGCGTAGGGTATTGCTGCAGTTGCAACGTTGCCGCTGACGATCGATTCGAGTGAACGGTGTTGTGATTTTTACTGGCTAAG
This sequence comes from uncultured Planctomycetaceae bacterium, assembly GCA_964481505.1. Classification (GTDB taxonomy): domain Bacteria; phylum Planctomycetota; class Planctomycetia; order Planctomycetales; family Planctomycetaceae; genus Fuerstiella. The sequence goes on from CAYZYB010001295.1 coordinate 589, forward strand.
CGGTTCCTGCCATGCCGTCTTTAATTCCTCAAGTGAGCTGTTGATCAAACCTCCTGCTTCCAGCCGGGTTCCATCGTTCGTATCACCGATTTGTGTGCAGGGGACGTTCGCTTCAAATCCAGCCGCTTTCTCTGGCAGCACTTCCACCAGAAATCGCCCATTGCTTTCTGCAAACAGATCAGCGGCGGTGAGGTTTTCGTTAAGGGTGACCCCGATGCCTCCTGCAAATGCCATCTCCGCGGCAGCAACTGCCAGGCCGCCTTCGCTGAGGTCGTGGCAGCTGCAGATGAGGCCTGCCTGGATGGCTTTGTGCAGGGCTTTGTAGTTGGCCAGGTTTTCCGTGGTGTCGACTGTGGGGACAGTTCCGCCTTCGATTCCGTTGACGAGGTTGAAGTGGCTGCCGCCGAGTTCTTCTGGATTGGTTTTACCGATGAGATACAGCTTGTTGCCCGGGGCTTTCAGGTCCATTGTGACGGCTTGCTCGACGTGGTCGATTTGGCCGAGCGCGGTGATCAGCAGAGTGGACGGAATGGCGACAGTTTGGCGGTTGCCGTCGGCGTCTTCGTAGCTGAACTCGTTGTTGAGGCTGTCTTTGCCACTGACGAACGGTGTGCTGTACGCCACGGCGATGTCCTGGCAGGCGAGGGCCGCTCGGACGAGTGTTCCCAGTGTTTCCGGCCGTTCTGTGTTGCCCCAGCAGAAGTTGTCGAGGATCGCGATCTTGGACGGGTCGGCTCCAACAGCCACGCAGTTGCGGATGGCTTCGTCGATGGCGGCGGCGCACATCCAGTACGGATCTTCGTCGCCCAGATGCGGGTTCATGCCGCAGCTGACCACGAGGCCTCGATTTGAGTTGAGGTCCGGGCGGACGACGGCGGCGTCGGATGGGCCGTCGTTGTTGATGCCGACCAGTGGTTTGACGACACTGCCTGCCTGAACTTCGTGGTCGTATTGTCGGATAATCCATTCTTTGCTGGCAACGTTCAGACTGCCGAGGATCTTTTTGAGGTCTTTTGTGTAGTCGGACTTGTTGAGGGCCGCGGCCAGCGAAGGTTCCTCGCTGACGTTCCGCGTTGGGATGTTGTAAGTCGCTTCACGAATCACCGGTGGGCGGCCGTCGTGGAGGAACTCCATGGTGACGCGACCAACTTCGTTATCGGCGTACTTCAGCACGAGTTCTTTGGTGTCGGTGAACTTGCCGATGACACTGGCTTCGACGCCTTCGGATTTACACAACGCGTCGAATTCGGCGACGTTGCTTTCCGGGACGGCAAGGACCATGCGTTCCTGGGCTTCGCTGATCCAGATTTCGGTATACGACAGTCCGGAATACTTCAGCGGGGCTTTGTCGAGCCACACTTCGGCGCCAGTTTCTTCGCCCATTTCGCCGACGGCACTACTGAAGCCACCGGCAC
>CAYZYB010001296.1:0-1999 GCA_964481505.1 uncultured Planctomycetaceae bacterium
GATTATTCTGGCTGGCTCATTGGATGAAAGGCAGTTGCGAAATGTTGTTTCGGCGGTTTCTTCTTCTGCTTCAGCGGCGGTGGAAGGCGGCGGTACAGATCCGGCGACGTTGCTGAAATTCTGGAAGACTGTGCTTCGACAGAATAAGCAGGGCAGCGAACCCTGGTTCGAAGCGTCATTGCAGCTCGCTTCGATAGACGCAAATGCAGGCCGCAGATCGGAAGCGTTGCACCAGCTGCAACTGCTGGAAACACTCTACCCCGATTGGGGCACGCCGGCTCGAAAGAAACGTGCGGGGTTGCTGCGAAAATCGTTGATGAAATAGAGATCGAGCAATTGTCGTGAAAACGGCTGCGTATCGTGCTAAGATGGTGGCCCCACCGGTAAAGTTCCCGCCTCAAATCCTACCGACGACAGCATGCGTTCGTTTGAACAGACAATTCTCTGCGCCATCATTGGTGGGGTGAGTGTGTGCGCATTGTCTCAGGTTGCAGCTCAAACAAAGCCGACGGTTGACTTTGAAAACGATTTGCAGCCGATCTTCACTCGCTTTGGTTGCACGTCGGGGCCGTGTCATGGGAAGGCTCGTGGTCAGGGCGGATTTCAACTTTCGCTGCTTGGATTCGATCACGATTTCGACTACGACGCCATCACGAAAGAAGGTCGCGGCCGCCGTATTTTTGCCGCGGCTCCGGAAAGAAGTCTATTGCTGGCAAAGCCAACCGGTAGCGTTCCGCACGGCGGCGGCATTCGACTTAAAGCTGGCGGGGCAGAATACCAAACGATCCTGAATTGGATTCGTGAAGGGATGCCGCGCCAAGTGCCGAATGCTCCACGTTTGCAGCAGCTCACGGTGAGTCCCCGGCAAATTGTGATGCAGAGCGACGCGAGCCAGCAACTGCAGGTGACGGCGCACTTCGGCGACAACAGCAAACGCGATGTCACGCGTCTTGCCGCATTTCAGTCGAATGAATCCCCAATTGCCGCGGTGGATTCCGCAGGTGTTGTCGTTGCGGGAAGCATTACCGGCAACGCGGCCGTGATGGCTCGATTTATGGATCAGATCGCGGTCTGCGAAGTCACAATTCCTCGTCCGGAAGCTGTTCCTGAAAACGTATACAAGGCGTTGCCGGAAACGAATTTCATTGACGCACTTGTCTGGGACAAACTACAGCGTCTGAACATCACACCGTCAGAACTCTGCAGCGATCACACATTTCTCCGCCGCGCCACGACGGACATTTGCGGAAGAATTCCACGGCCTGAAGAGGTCCACGCGTTCCTTAACGATACCAATTCGGACAAACGCGCCGTACTGGTGGATCGGCTGTTGCTGGAACCCGATTTTGCGGATCACTGGGCCAGCAAATGGATGGACTTGTTGCGCCCGAACCCGTATCGCGTCGGCATCAAGGCCGTTTTGAATTACGACCACTGGATTCGTGAACGCTTCCAGCAACGAATGCCGTGGGATCAGTTCGTGCGCGAACTCATAACGGCTCAGGGCAGTACGTTTCGTAATGGAGCGGTGACGTTATTTCGTGATCGTCGCTCGCCGGACGAAGTGGGGACGTTGGTTAGCCAGCTCTTCGTTGGCGTTCGTCTGGAATGTGCGAAGTGCCATCATCATCCGTTCGAAAAATGGAGCCAGGGCGACTTCTACAGTTTTGCGGCCTACTTTGCCAAAATTGGTCGCAAAGGTCGCGGCGTTTCGCCACCGATTTCCGGGGACGAAGAGTTCTTTTTCGCGTCGACCAAGGGCAGCGTGAAGCATCCGTTGAGTGGAGAAGAAGTTCAGCCGCAGCCATTGTGGGGCGAAGCAGTTGTTCCGGAAGAGATGGAAGATCCGCGAGAAGCTTTGGCAGCATGGATTACGTCGCCCGACAATCATATGTTTGCTCAGGTGATGGCCAACCGCGTTTGGGCGGACATGATGGGACGTGGGCTTGTCGAACCTGTAGACGATTTCAGAGCCACCAATCCGGCCAGTAATCAACCT
>CAYZYB010001297.1:0-1999 GCA_964481505.1 uncultured Planctomycetaceae bacterium
GGACGGTCTTCAGTGGTTGTTTGGCGATCTTTGTGAAGTGATGAATCTCCGGAGGGCTGAAACCATGAACGTTGACCTGCGGAAAGCGTTCTTTGATCGAACGCAGCATGTCTTCATACCATTCCATTGGCAGCTTTGGATGCAGTCCGCCCTGCAACAGAATCTGATCGCCGCCGAGTGCGACGGTTTCTTCAATCTTCTGCAGCAGAGTTTCGATCGGCAGCACATAGACTTCCGGATGCTCCGGCGGCCGATAAAAAGCGCAAAAGTCGCAGACAGCCGTACACGCGTTCGTGTAGTTAATGTTGCGATCGATGTTGTAGGTGCGAAACGATTCCGGATGCAGCCGTTTGGTGACGGCGTCTGCAGCCGCTCCAATTGCGGGCAGATCGTGCGATCGCAGAATCGCCACACCTTCTTCCGGAGTGAGTCGTTCGCCGGCGACGGCTTTGTCAAGCAGTGGCGAGATCGGAGAAGACGGGGTTTGCATTGTTGTCGACCAGGTTATGCAGTGAAGCCAGTTCGTGGAACAGCTGAAGGCCGGACTTTTCGGCCGACGTGAGATGATAGTGAAGGTTCTCAGTCAGGTACTTCTGAGCAACCTCTTCTGAAAGTCCCAGCTTGGGAGCTTCTTCAAACGCGATGCGTTCGACACACCGCAAACCGCGATCACGGGCTTCTTTTAACGCTTCTGCGATACCGCAGACGTTCGCGTCTTCGCGAGCCACCCACATGGCAAACACAAAGGGAAGCCCCGTCCATTCGTACCACATTTTGCCAAGGTCCATGACTTCCACAAAGGACTCATCCGGAGCATGCATGGCTCGATCTCCGATCAGCAGAACGGCGTCGGCCGAACTATCGCTGGTCATCGAATCCATCGACAACGGCTCGGAGGCAGGGAATGTTCCGTATCGTTCTGCGAGAATGATCCTGGCCAGAGTTGCGCTCGTTCGGGATCCTTCGTCCAATGCGATGCGTTTGACTTTTCCCGGATGAACGCGGCAATAGAGTTTGACACTCATCACCTCTCCGCGAGCAGCAACGCAGGCGTCGGAAATGATCTGATAACCGGGACGGCGAAAGTACTCGATCGAAGGAATGAGCGCGACGTCGAGTTCATTATCGGCGAGGGCGTCCGCCAGGCGACTCGGATAGTCAAGCTGAATGGAAGCCCCGGGCAGCAGGTGTTCGAGTTCTTCAATCAGCGGGCGTGAATTCAAATAGCTCACCGCCCCCAGTCGAACCGTTCCCGGTGCCTGGTGCTCTGATTTCGACATATTCACTCGCCTCAACATCATCGTCTCCGGTCGCGGATTGGCCCGACAATTTCCGGATGTCCCTGATAAAAATTCATCCGCTACTTCCGAGCAGCGAAGGCTGAGCAATCTTCTGCTCAGGGTGCTAAGTATAGAATGACATCCAGGGGACTCAACCGGTCATAGAGCAGAAGCCGAAATCCTCAGAATTGCTGAAGATTACACTCACTCTTCTCGCTACCATCCGGCTTTTCAGCGGGAAATTAACCTCGAAAGCGACAAATTCGGTCAGAACAAGCTTCCACTGCACGGTTTTTAGGGAATCTGCCGAAGATTGGTGTGTCCGCAAGGGATGAGTTTCGCCAATACTTGCGGCCTTTGATTGTGTCACTAACACCCGCTGCATGGCTTTGGACAACACTCTAAAGCCAGTGTTGCATGCTCCGCAAACACTGCGGCTCCAAACTATAAACATCACCACCGTACCTCAAATGTCAACATCTGCACCGCTCAACATCGCACTCATTGGCTACGGCACCGTTGGTTCCGGCGTGGCCCGAATCCTGAACACTCAGGCCGCAACAGTCGCTGCCAGAGCTGGTCGAGAAATTCGGATTCGCCGGATCGTGGTGCGCGACGCCGGAAAGCCCCGCGAATTTCTGCCGGATGGTGTTGAAGCAACGACCGATATTTCTGCCGTTGTGAATGATCCCGACATCCAGCTTGTCGCGCAGTTAGTT
>CAYZYB010001298.1:0-1999 GCA_964481505.1 uncultured Planctomycetaceae bacterium
CATCCACGCTGCTGACACCTTTCTGCCTGGCGGCTTCATGAATCTCCACGGCCAAAGAAGGCTGACTGGTCGTCATATCGACGATCACACTACCCGCCGCTGAACCGGCAAGTGCGCCATCTTCACCCAGTAAGACAGAGCGGACGTCGTGAGGAAAACCAACGATCGAAAAGATGACGTCTGAATTCTCTGCAACCGCCTTCGGCGAATCCGCCCACTGCGCCCCTTTGTCAAGCAGCGTTTGAGCCTTCGACTTTGTCCGCGTGAAGACAGTGGCTGAGAAGCCAGCATCGATCAAATGCCCGCACATACTGGCTCCCATGACTCCCGTGCCAATCCAGCCGATTCTTGTTTGTCCGGGAACGATCGTGAGTGAACTCATGTTTTTACTCTGTGATTCTTCAGGGATTAGTGAACTGCGATCGGAATTCGATGCGGAAATCTACTCAAGTCAACGTCAGACCTGAATATCCAATATCGAACTAAGAATGTCCAACCATGAAACTGAAAGGCGATGTGAGAATAATGCCCCTCCCGCCGTTGAGAAAACTGCCGAGGGGCAACAGCTCAACTCTGCTTTGCCCACTTAAGAATTTCCGGCTTCAGTTTTGCGAGCCCTTCTTCCATCGAAACTATGGGCGCAAAGCCAAAGTCGCGTTGCGCCGCAGCGATACTGTAACTGTGAGACCCCGCAAGCTGAGCGGCAACAAATCTCGTCATCGGAGGCTCGCCCGACAATCGCAGCCACCGCCAGGCGTTTTCCATCACCGCACCGACCCGCTCTGCATTCTTCAGCGATATCGATTTCCTGACAGGCGGCAACTCTGCCAGCGCCAGCAACCGATCGATCCAGTCCCACAAATTGACCGGTTCCGGTTCGTTCACGAAGTAAGCTCGCCCTGCTGCGGCCGAGTTATCTCGCAGAGAACGTTCGGCCTGCACGTGGGCGGCCGCAGCGTTTTCTACGTTTACGACGGATACCACGTTGCTGCCGTCGCCCACGCGGCGAAGTCGTCCGGACTTCGCCTTCGCCACTAATCGTGGTATCAAATGGTTATCTCGACATCCCCAAATCAGATGCGGTCGCAGCGAAACCGTTCTCAGCCCATCATCGGCATTGGCTGCAAGCACGCTTTTCTCTCCAAGTGCCTTGGAATGAGGATAGTGACACAGCCATTTCTGAGGATATGGCAGCGAGGAGTCTGCGTCGACATGGTCATTGCCGTCAAAAACAACACTCGGCGAGCTTGTGTAGATCAGTCGCTGCACCTGCTTCGCAAGGCACGCCGCCACAACATTCTGTGTTCCGACGGTGTTGATGCTGTGATATTTCTCCCACGGGCCCCAGATGCCGGGAACAGCGGCCACATGAAAAACCGCATCGATATCTTCGCACGCATCTTCAATCGCAGCTGCGTCGCGAACATCTCCCTGCACAACCTCCACGTTCAGCGCCTGAAGCGAAGGGTATGTACCGCGACAAAAAACTCGCACATCGTTGCCGTCGCCGAGAAGCTGTTCGACGATGTACAGGCCGAGAAATCCTCCACCGCCAGTGACTAGAGCTCGCATTAGCTGCGTCTACTTCAGAGTACGTGTTGCAGGGCTGGTTATTTAGCGAGCAATGCCGCGACAAAGGGATCTATGTCGTGTACATAAGTGAACGATTCCTGATCATCTGGTTTCGCCATGGAATCATCAAACAACTTTGCCAGTTTCCCATCTTTGCCGTACACGTAAACAGCCGGGATGGAATTCAATTTCCGATCCGTAAAGAACGTGTCACTGTCTGTGGTGCAGAGATAGTTTCGAATCGTCGAGTTTCTCGCATTCAGAAACTTTTCAACACGTGGTCGGTAATAAGACGCCGGCTTCGACTTAATCCCGATGTAGTCGATGTTAACGCTCACGCAAACCACGGTTTTGCCATGACGTTTTTGCAAATTCAGCAGACCGGGAAATTCTTTCATACAAGGTAAACAGGAAGTCGACCAGACAT
>CAYZYB010001299.1:0-1996 GCA_964481505.1 uncultured Planctomycetaceae bacterium
CCAGCAGAGTCAGCAGCCACAGGCCGAAAATGACGGTGAACGCATAGGCTGCGGCTATCCAGCGGCGTTTTTTGTGTTGGTCGACTGACGAATCCTGCTGTGATTCGTCGGCATGCAAGTCGCCTCGTTCATTCAGAGAAGACCTGCGCAGGAACCCAAGTCCGAGTGGAATAAACTGGGCCAGACTGATGCCCGTAAAGCTCATGAAGATATGTTGCCCAGCTGATGATCCAAATAATTTCGATTGAAACAGATCCCGTGCCGAAAGCGCCATGAGCAGCAGCAGCGATATTCCGAGCGAACGTAAGAGCAGGAGTTTCATTGGCGACGCGGGGACACGAATGACCGCTGTTTTGAGCGGATTAACGGCAGAGCGATAAACCATTATGCCTGGAAAAATTAACGCTACGACATACGTCAGGAAAAATACTTTGGTCCAGTAGGCGCCGTTGGTGCTGGTCACCACGCCGCCACCCAGAAGGAAGAACGGCACAATGAGCAGCCCGAATGCAATCTGGATATAGCCTGTTTGACGGAGCGTAAACGGTGCTGCATTTTCGGGCGATTGAGAGGCTGCATTGACTTCCTGAGTCGACGCATTGCTGGAAGCGAATGTCGTAAGTCGCGTGCTGAATTCTCCCGCTGACTGAAATCTCATTTCCGGCTGCTCTTCGAGCGCTCGCAGTACGATTTGGTCGAGCCGTACATCCAGTTCGACTTTGCGAGATGGCGGTTGAAGGCTTGAGTCAGGAAGCTCGCCGGTCAACATTTCGTACAGCACTACACCGAGCGAAAAAATGTCGGCGCGATGGTCGACTTCCGTGGGTTGCTCACGTTGTTCGGGCGCCATGTAGTGCGGTGTGCCAAGGACCGAGTCCTGAGTAAGTTCCGGCTTTGCGTTCGAATCGACCTGAGCCTGCTCTTCGCCTGCAGCCGAACGTTCGCGTTCCGCCGTGTCTTTAGAACCGATTCTTAGCATGCGAGCGATGCCGAAATCGGCAATCTTGATTCGCCCTTCTTTGTCGAGCAGCAGGTTTTCCGGCTTGATGTCACGATGAACGATGCCACGATTGTGCGCGAATTGCAGGGCCTCACAAATCGGCGGGACAATCGCCAGCGCCTGTTGTGGGGTAAGTCGTCCGGCTGCCATCGTCTGCCGTAGGTTGACACCGTCTACGTACTCCATCAGCAGAAAGTAAAATCCGTCTGCCTGACCGAAATCGTGGACCGTGACAATATTGGGATGGTTGACCTCAGCGAGCACTTTCCCTTCTCGCGAAAATCGTTCTGCGAAATCGGCGTTGGCGGCATAGTGTGGTGCCAGAATTTTCAGGGCCACTAATCGTCCGAGCGACTTTTGTCGAGCCTTGTAGACGGCTCCCATTCCACCGCGACCAATTAGCTCCAGTATTTCAAGCTGCGGAAATGCGGATGCCATCTCTTCAATTGAAGGCGCCTCCCATGGTATAGACGGAAAGCTGTCTGATCCGGTTTCCATCGCTGCCTGTTTTAGCAGACAGGCGGGGCAGATTCCGCTCGCAATTTTTGCATGAACGGCTGTTCCACATCGCGGACAGGTCGATTCGCTGGTTTCGTGGGCCATGGTAGTTCTAATTCCGCTAAATTGGCGAATTGAAAAGGCAATCTATCCATTACCTGAGCAATCGCCTGGAATCGGTTACACACTACTTCGGGAAAAATACTAGAAAGTGAATTTTCAGTCTTTGAAGAGTCGGCCGTTGCCCGGTGAGGAAAAACGCTGAATTAAGATGCGACGGGACCGGTTCCGACTGTCGGAGGTCTCTCCGTCGTCCAGTTAACCAAGGTCAGCGGGAATCGGAGCCTCAATACGAAGCGGCGTCTTCAGCGTTGGGTGAGCGATTTCCAGGCTCACGGCATGCAGTGAAATCCGGCCACCTTTACGAATCGTTGATCCGTACTTGCCGTCACCAACGATAGGCAAATTCTGGTTGGCGAGCTGCACGCGAATTTGATG
>CAYZYB010001300.1:0-1994 GCA_964481505.1 uncultured Planctomycetaceae bacterium
ACAGGGAGATCGTCCCGCCGCACGCGAAGCCCTGATGCATGCCTGGAACAACGCGGGAGAGCTGAATGCCGACCAACGTCAGGCATTGCCAGCTCTGCTTCAGCAGGCAACATCACAGGAAACTATCGCCCTGGCCGCAAGCCAGGAAGCAGAAGCGGTTGAAGTTCCTGCCCCGAATGGTATGGACCCAATGGCCGCAGAAGACCCACTTACCGCAACTGCAAATGCGATGGATGTCAAGTTCACGCGACTTCGCACAGAAGTCTTGAACTCAGTCTTCCACGCCGAAAAGTTGCGAGACAAAAACCCACAGGAAGCTCTGGAGAACCTGGATCGCACGCGGGCAACCGTAGAAGCGGCCGACCTCCCGGAACACTCAGCAGAAGCTCTCGTGAGCCTGCTGGAGAGGTCACAGAGGAATGTTCGCACCTATATGGAACAACGTGCTCCAATTATTGCGAATGAAGAACGAAACAGAAACGTCGAAGAACAAATCAAAGCTGAAGTACAGCAGCACATTCGTATCGAACAGGAATTCGCGGACCTCGCCAACGAATACAACGGACTGATGCGTCAGCGTCGGTACGCAGAAGCTCAGCTGATCGCTGAAAAGGCTCGCGACCTGAATCCAGATCTGCCACAAGCGGTGATGATGTATGAGAAAGTCAAACTGCAGCGACAGATCTCGAAGATTGAGGAATTCAAGGAGAAGAAGGGAGACAACGCCCTCCAGATGTTCAATGGCATCGAAGAGTCCTTCGCCCGTTCCGTGGACGACTATTCTTTCCCCGATGCGAAATCGTGGAGTGCTTTGACAGCACGCCGCGAAGCACTTGGGCGAGCGGACAATCGTGACCGCACAGAAAGCGAATTGCGAATCGAGAAGTCACTCAACGAAACCATCTCACTGCACTTCCACGCGGTACCACTGACCGAAATCATTCGTCACATCGCTACCACTCACGGAATCAACATTATTCTGGACACTCGAGCGATCGAGACGGAAGGATTGCTGGCTGAGCAGGCGGTGAGCATCGACGTCGACAACATTCGACTTCGCAGTGCGTTAAACCTGCTGCTCGATCAGGCAGGCGGATTGGTCTACGACATCGAAAACGAAGTCCTGAAGATTACAAATCGTCTCGAACAGGAATCTAAGTACGACGCTGTCGTCTACAACGTGGCTGACCTTGTTGTGCCTCTACACTTTCAAAGTCAGGCCAGCCCGTTCGAAAATCTGAACTCGACAAATGGAGGCTTAGGTGGTGGATTTGGTAACAACGGTCTCTTCCAGGTTGATGATGACCTTTCTGTCGGGTTTGGCGGAAGCAGTAATCAGCGTGGCGGCAGAAAAGGCCGACCAAGTGCGACCGATGGGGCAGACTTTACAGGACTGATCGATTTGATCACGACGACTGTAGAACCGGGCACCTGGGATCTCGATGGTGGCTCCGGTCGACTGTCTGGAGACGAAAATACGTTGAGTTTGGTGATTCGCCAAACGCCAGCGGTCCACGAAGAAATCGTTAATCTGCTGGCACAGCTTCGCAAGCTACAGGACCTTCAGGTAACAGTTGAAGTTCGCTTCATCAGTGTCACAGACAGATTCTTCGAACGTATTGGTGTCGACTTCGACTTCAACGTTCAGGACACACTCGGTGACCCAGCGGGAGTGCCCGAATTCGGCTCACGCAACCTGACGTTCCCGGACGGCGGTGCAGCTGGTGCTGGCGGCGGCGCCAACCAGAACCAGGACCTTCGTGGTAACACTGGCGCTGGTGGTGCTAACAACCAGCAACAGGCAACAGGACTGTTCGACACCATTCAGCGAGTTAACTCTCCTCGAGACGACTTCGGTCGTACGGTTGTCGGTCTTGCCAGTCCTGATGGCTTCACAGAAGACTACGACATTCAGTTCCGTCAGGGTTCTTTTGAACTTGGAGTCCCCGACTTCGGTAACTTCAATCCTGATGCTGGTATTCAGGTCGGCCTGG
>CAYZYB010001301.1:0-1993 GCA_964481505.1 uncultured Planctomycetaceae bacterium
GGTGGTTCGATCGCTGGTGGAAGAATTCACGGGAGAACCCTTCGAGTTCGTCGAATTACTGAACGTCTACAATGATTACGTGCCGGACGCCAAGCCATGGACGGTGTCTGCAGAAACGCGAGCTCTGGCGGACGTTTGCCTGGTCCTGCTAAACAGTAACGAATTGATGTACGTGTATTAGCAACTGCAACGACTCTACGCTGCGAAACATCATTCGGTATCCAACACACAGCGGAAGCAACATCATGAAAATCCCACGACGCGAACACCTGTTTGGGCTCGGTTCATCACTCGGAGCGCTCGCTCTGACAGACCTCATGGCATCCGAAACGTCGAAGCCCGGCCCGCTTGCTCCGAAGCAGCCACTGCTGCCCGCAAAGGCAAAGTCGGTCATCATGCTGTTTATGGAAGGTGGCCCCAGCCAGGTCGACACCTTCGATCCAAAGCCTAAACTGAACTCGCTGCATGTGACCGAATCCAAGCGAACCGAAGGGTTGGCCACAGGAAAGCGATTCTATGTCGGCAGTCCGTTCAAAAGTCGCAAGGTGGGTAACGCCGGGATCGACATGAGCGAACCGTGGCAGTTTCTGGCGGATCCGGAAGTTGCCGACGAATTGTGCGTGTACCGCGGTTGCAAAGCGGAATCGCTGAATCATCCGGAAGCTTTGCTGCTGATGAATACTGGCAGCCGACTGGGCGGAGACCCCGGCCTCGGAGCATGGGCGACATATGGGCTCGGTTCAGAAAATCAGAACCTGCCAGGCTACGTCGTCATGACAGAACTGGCACTACCGCAAGCGGGCCCGGCAAACTGGTCGAATGGTTTTTTACCAGCGCACTACCAGGGTACGCGGTTGCGTTCGACGGGATCTCCGATTCTGGATCTGAATCCTCCATCATTTAAGACACGCAGCCATCAACGTAAGTCGCTCGATCAGCTGGCCATGCTAAACGCCGCTCACGCTGCAAGGCATCCTGAACATCGAGATCTCGCAGCCCGTATGGAAAGCTACGAACTCGCTTTTCGTATGCAGACCGAAGTCCCTGGCATCGTCGATATTGATAAGGAGCCCAAACACATTCAGGAATCGTACGGCCTGGAACGCAAAGAATGTGCGGCGTTTGGTCGGCAGTGCCTGATGGCCAGACGCCTGGTCGAAGAAGGTGTGCGTTTCGTTCAGATCTTCAGCGGCGGCTGGGACAGCCATGACTATCTGGAAAAAGGACACTCCTCAAGAATCAACAGCGTCGATCAGCCAATCGCTGCACTGATCAAAGACCTGAAACAAAAAGGTCTGCTGGAAGACACACTGGTTGTCTGGACAGGAGAATTCGGCCGCACGCCAGACAACAACTATCGCGGCGGAGTAACGTCTTTGGGACGCGGGCACAACGTCGATGCGATGAACATGTGGTTTGCTGGCGGCGGTGTGAAGAGGGGAACGATTGTTGGAGCGACAGATGAAATCGGAGCTAAGGCGGCTGAAGTCGTCAATCCAATCAGAAATGTTCACTGCACCATGCTGAATCTGCTGGGGCTCGACGACAACAAGCTCACGTACTTCCACGGTGGACGATTTAAGCAGCTTTCTCAATTCGGCGGCGAAGTGATTGAGGAACTTATCACGTAGTTTTATTAAGCCCGCAGCACAGCAGCATTCTAAGTAGCCAAATCAACGAACAGTGCTTCCAGCTGCAATCGTGGTTCGACGCGGCTTCCGCCTTTCATGTTGGAATCCGCTTCCACAAGCAATTGCAGAATCCGACTCGCCTTGTCGAATCCGATACGTCGCAGGTACTTTTCAGACGCTCCCACAGCGGCCGGGAAAACGCCAGCCGAACGCAAAGCTCCAGGCAAGTCGCGAGTTTGACGAGCGATTTCCGTGGCGTCGGCCAGCTTGCGAAACGTGAATGTGACACCGCCAAGTACCTTTTGGGGAGCGTCGCCGGACATTAGGAGCTTGTCGAGTAACTCAATCGCCTTACCGACATG
>CAYZYB010001302.1:0-1992 GCA_964481505.1 uncultured Planctomycetaceae bacterium
ACATTGAAGTGGCCACGCCGCGAACTTTTGAACACTATACAAAACACGTCGCTGGATCGTCGTTCGGGACCAAGTTCGAGGGTCTGCAGGTGAGCAAAGATCTGCCGCAGCAGGTTGGTGGCTTGTTTCACGCGGGCTCCGTCGGCATCATCATGTCCGGCTGGCTGGGAGCGGTGAACTACGGTGTGATTGTTAGCAACGACGTCGACAAGTACCTCACGCCAGCGTCGGCGACGGTGTGAGTCCATCGGGTTGCAGCTCTTCGTGCTCAGCAAATCAGCAGCCAATGCCTGGTTACTTCAGAAGTTTGCACCTCTGAAACCAAACGTCCCGTGAGAACCGGCCCTACAGTTCATCGCCCGGCCAGTTTGGCTGGCGTTTCCAGGTTCCCTGAGTCGTGTCGATGAGTCGCGCGAGCGTTACGCCGGCGAATTTTGCTTCGGCGACGATGCTGGCACCATCGGGGACTTCACGCAGGTGAGGCGGCAGGTCCGCCAGTCGGTGGATCAGCAAAATGAGGCCCCTCTGCTCTTCCGGATTGTACTGATATGGAACCAGTTTGATGCTGCGCTGCCTGACTTTGGGGACAAGTTGCTGGATGTCGCCAAGCTGAAACTGGTGGCAAACCGGGGCCACCATGATCGTTGAACCCTCAGGAACGCGGTCCCAAAACTCGCCGTTCAAGCTACTCGACCAATAGTCGGAATCCAGTCCCATAGCGAATGCTCCGCGCGGGCCGCCAACAATCAGATTGTAATCACACAGACCGGTGCTGCCGCTTACCCGTGGAACGACCATCAGCACAGCGACAGCAATCAGCAGCATTGCAGAAAGGCGCACTGATCTACGAGCCACCCGACTTTCTTCATTATGAAGAAACAGCACCGCACCGCGAGCAGCCAGGAGTGCGAGTGCTGGCATAATCACCAGAAACAATCGCGTTCCGTCATAGACCGGCGTGCCTGGCATCGCGAAGATCAACAGGGGCCATGCTGCAGTGGCTGCTAGAAACAGTTCGCACCGATCGAAGCGTCGGCAGAAACCACGCATTCCCAGGCCAGCCACTGCGTAAAATGGAACAGTCACAATGGTCAGCACAAACGGATAGTGCCATGGCACCATTTTGTCGACGTAACGTTGCCCGAAGTACCAAACATAGAGTTCAGGACGATCGGCGGTCTTGATGAAATACGTGCGGATGTTGTTGACAGGATCCAGCCACAGCCACGGCCAGCCCAGGAAAAACACGATCGCTCCTGTGATTCCCCAAATCGCGAGCGGCACAACGGCGCGTTCGCGAAAATTCCAGAGGGCCCAAAGCACCACCAATGGAGGCAACAGAATCCCCTGCACTTTAGTCGCCAGCAGAATTCCAAACAGCAGGCCGCTTAACAGACTTTGCCGCACTGTCGGCGGATCCGGATTCGTCCACAATGATGCCAACGCCAGTACTGCCGCCAGCCAGGCAAGCGTTGTTCCTGTTTCCTGAGCGGCGATGCGAGAATGCCCTAACACTCTTGGCATCAACATAAAAAACAGAGCCGCGATGATCGCCGTCAGCAGCCCATAGCGTCGTCGAGTGAATTCGCTAAGTAGCAGAACCGTCATCGCAAACAGAAAGCACGACCCGAGTCGGGCGGCAGGAACATTAAACACGCTGCCGGATGCTCCCGGTATCAGCCAGCCAAACGTCTGATGAAAGGCTCCCAAAACAGCACGAGCAAGTGGAGGGTGATCGGGGAAGTACTTTTTCGATCCGAAAACCTCTTCGGCTTTGGACGGTGTAAACAGTGTCGGCCCATGATGGCAGAAGGCGTCAAAGACATAGACACCCTGTTCTATATTGAAAGACTCATCCAGCGTTAAGCCAGGCCCTGGCCACATCGAAGAATCGACCAGTCCATTGTCGATGGACGCTGCCGACAGAAAGAAGGCGACAAGCGACAGCAGCAGTGAAATGAAGAATGGACGTTTCATACGATTTTCCTACGC
>CAYZYB010001303.1:0-1990 GCA_964481505.1 uncultured Planctomycetaceae bacterium
GCATGGAAATCTTCGGCAAGAAGAAAAGTGAATGTTGTGGGCGAGGCTGCTACCATGGTTGTCTGATCAACGACGGTTCGCCGTTTTGCTCGCCACTTCCAATATCCCACCAACATTGCGGCTGCGTCTGGATTCTGCCAGGAATTCGATGCCGCCATCCCGCCGATCCGCTTCCATTGCGATCACAGATTAAGAATCCAGAAACATGCGTCCTTCTTTCGCGACGTGCCTGTCGTTCCTCATTTTGTTGTTGAACTCATTGTTCGCCAATGCGCAGGACGGTCCTGTCACGTCGGCCATTGAAACAGGCTCTTCCCTCATCGAATCTTTCCGCCGCGACGTGCAGCCGTTTGTTCGCACGCATTGTCTTCACTGTCACGGTGCTGAGACGATGGAATCCGGCATTCGTCTGGATCGACTCGACGGTACGCTGGAAGACAAACACCTCAGGCTTTGGGAGCACGTCAAAGATCAGATCGCCGAAGGGACGATGCCGCCGGAAGATGAAGAACAGCCCACGGCAGAGCAGCGAAAGGCCGTTACCAACTGGATCGAACATGGACTGCATGAAGCACGGATTCGTCCCGTCGAAACGAATGGATCGGCCAGACGTCTGACGGTTTCGCAGTATCGTAATACTCTTCGAGACCTGTTGGGTTTGCAGGAAGACCTGACCGACGTGCTGCCCCCGGATGCGGTTTCCAAAGATGGTTTTACCAATAATTCGCAGTCGATGATCCTGTCGCCGCTGCAAGTTGAAGCGTACTTCGAGATTGCCGCGAAGGCGCTTGACCTGACGACTGTGGACGAAGCCGTGCGTCCTTTGGTGCAGAATTTTCGCATGCGGTTTGGTGAATCCATCAATCCGGAACCCTTTCCCGAAAAGCTCATTCTTGGTGCCGGCAGCAGGCTTTTGTCGAACGGTGATTTTGTGGTCGAAGAATTGTCGCCCACGAAGCCGTTTTCTTACGATGCGTTTCGAATGCGGAGAACCTATCGTTTCAATGAAGGCTACGCTGGCAATTCGACAGTGCGTGGCTGGCGAGATTACGACAGCATTTATCACGCGGTATTTGCCTGTGTGCGAGGAGCGAGCGGGTATCCGAAAGGGCTGGCCTACGAAACGATTCCCTCCGGATTGTTGCTGCGTCAGTCGTTACCAAACATGCGCGGCTACGGAGACGTTGGACGTTCGGGCACGCTGCCGAATTTCAAAGTCTCACTGCGCGAACTGCCGAAACATGGCAACTTTCGAGTGACTGTGCGAGCGGCAAAGTACGATGACGGTCTGTTGACAGATGCTGGAAGCAAGATGTCGTTCGATCAATGGCCAGCGGCTTTCTCTGTGAAAGATCCCGCTGAGTCACAGACGGTCGAAGTGTCGACGCCCGGTGTCTATCAAGTGGCCGTTCATCAGAAGTCAGTCGGTGCTCCAGTGCCACCGGATGCATCTCGCCTTGAAGAAGACCTGGTTGCTGTATGGTCGTTCGACGCAAACGCGCACAGCATCGCAAACGCTAACGCGGTGCCAGCAGATGGTGATGTCCGAGAAACCTCTGCCGAATTTCCCGGCCAACTGATGGACGCAGCGAAGTTGGTTGATTCGCCATTGGGAAAAGCTGTTTCGTTTGATGGTAAGTCGGGATCAGTAGTTGTGCCTCGCCATGAACGGATGAATGTCGGGACTGGCGACTTCACTGTTGCCGCCTGGATTCATCCGAACAAACTCAAGCAGGGGGGAATTTTTTGTCTTGGCAAATACAGCTGGACGCACGGTTGGTATTTTGACATGCCGGACAACAAAGGTGTGCTGCGAATCGAAACGGTGAATTCCAACAACGAACCGAACGGAACAGTCGTTTCCGGTCGCGGTGTTCTTCAGGCGAAAACGTGGCAGCATGTTGCCGCCGTTGTCCGTCGCGGTACAAACGAAACGCGTCTGTACGTCAACGGATATGAAGTTGCCAAAGGAACCGTAGCGGCCACAGAC
>CAYZYB010001304.1:0-1988 GCA_964481505.1 uncultured Planctomycetaceae bacterium
CTGACACTTTGATCGCCTTATCGCGATAGTCACTTGGCAGTGAATCCGCCGCGATTACTCATTCTTCTTCGGAATCACGGCGTGAGCCGTTCGGTCTCCGATGGTGAAGTAGCCTAATGGCACCTCGTTAGCGTCTGCGATCATCCAGACGGCTCCAGGACGCGTTTGGTAGGGTTTGCTCCAGCCGGTTTCGAGGGTTCCGTACGGTTTCGCTTCCCCTTTGCGGTTCATCCAGAAAACTTTCACCGGTTCGTCGGCTTTGTTGCTGAAGTGGACGTCAAATTTGGGCCCGTCGGGTTTTGAAGCCGGTGCCGGTTTGTCGTTCAAGGGGACCCATTTGAGCTTCGTGAGCGAGTCGATACTGGCGCCTTCATATTTGACGAAGTTCTTTGGCACGTGTGTTTTTAACTCAGCCATCTTCTCAGCAAACTCAGGCTTCGGGGCGAGGTTTGTCCATTCGTAGCGATCGGTTTCGATGTCATAAAGTTCTTCATCGCCATTGTCGTAAGCGATGTATCGGAAGCGACGGCCGCTGAGACCGTAGTTGCCGGGACGACCGAGATATGTAATCGAAGCGTACGGCCAATCAGCTTTCGCATTCTTTAACAGCGGCACCAGACTGGGACCATCATTGGTCTCTTTTTGAGGAACACCGGCAAGATCTGTAAGCGTCGGGAAGAGGCTTAACAGGTTTACCGGAGCATTACATTTGGTTCCTGCCATCGTTCCGTTCGGCAGGCCAGGCGTGTTTTGAGGAACACGCACCATTAACGGCACCCGGGTGCAGACTCGCCAGCCGGTGTACTTTTGCCAGTGCTGCTTTTCGCCAAGGTGCCAACCGTGGTCGCTCCACAGAACGACAATTGTGTTGTATTTGTTCGGTCCTTCTTCGAGAGCATCGAGGACTCGACCGAGCATCGTGTCGGCGAAGTAGATTGACGCAAGGTAGCCCTGGATTCCCTGCTTCCACTGCCCCTGCTCCTGAATGTGTGGGAAGTAGCGATTCGGGCCCCGTTTTTTTCCAGCCGGTGGCAGGTCGTCGAGATCATCTTCGCGATAACCTGGTGGCAGCTGAATTTGGTCGAGTGGAAATGGTTCGAAGTATTCCTTCGGCACGAACCACGGTTCATGCGGCCGGTAGATTCCACAGCCCAGAAAGAACGGTTTGTCGTGCGTCCTCGAAAGTTGCTCGCCAATCCACTTCGACACCAGCCAGTCGCCGCCGAATTCTTCGTCCGTTACATCCAACGCGGCCCAGTCGGTTTCGACGTACTGCCATGGGCCTCCACGCGGAAGATTGACTGGCCGTTTGTCGGGATAGAACGTACGCGGAAACGGGTCTTCGGTTTCTTTCGGTGGGTAGTACTCGTCCCAGGAATCTGCATCGATGAAGTAGTGCAGCAATTTGCCGGAGCCAGCAGACCAGTATCCGTGGTTCGAAAGATGCTTCGGTAGCAGTTCCGCATCCGGCATTCGTTCGCGCATTTTCTGACGGTTGTCGTACAATCCAGACACATGCGGCGAAATCCCCGTCATGATGGCTCCGCGCGATGGATTGCAGGCCGGAGCGGGACAGTGAGCGTTGGTGAACAGCACACCACTTGCAGCGAGACGATCGAAGTTAGGTGTTTTCGCCTGCGGATGCCCGCCAAGACAGCCGATCCAGTCATTCAAATCGTCCACCGAGATGAAGAGGATGTTCGGCTTGTCAGCAGCATGGGTGACAGCCGACATTAGCCCGGCGATGATGAGCAGTAAGTGGTGAAAACGAAACATTTTTTGTGAGACTTTCGAATAGCGAAACACTGGACTGTTGACTCACTCCGCAGAGTGGTCGCGGCAGCGACGGGCTGGAAAATGGTTCCACGGCGCGTTTGGTCTAAGGCTATCGGCTTTGAAGTGTAAGCGAAAGCAAGCGTGTCCATGGCATTCGGGCACGGGTGTAGTAGAAGAAAGTTGCGAAGTTGGAAAGGGGGCCGGGGTTGGAG
>CAYZYB010001305.1:0-1987 GCA_964481505.1 uncultured Planctomycetaceae bacterium
CAATACGGTCGATTAATCGAACCATTTCGAGTGGAAATGCAACAGGAAACACCACCGGAAGGCGCGGACACTCCGTCGCCACCGAAGCAAACGAAGCCCGACTGGTTTCATCGCTGGATCATGTACGGCCTGTTCCCCAGCCGACGAAAAATGAGTTGGGCCTTGGCGCCCGCGCGGTGGATGCAGCAGTTAAAACTGGATCGACTGGCAGAAGCAACAGGCCTCACAAAACTGCTGCCGGAACGTTTACGCCGCATGCAGGAACAATTGCCACGGCTGGGGAAACGGCTTCCTGCATTGCCGAACTTTTTGCCAGCGAAAGGCGAACGCCGCGCAACAGTGGGATTGTTTTTGGGGTGTGTGGCAGATGGAATGTTTCGGCAGGTTCACTGGGCAACCGCGCGAGTTCTCCAGGAAAATGGCTGCGATGTCGTCATTCCGCAAAGCCAGGCGTGTTGTGGAGCGATTCACTATCACAGCGGTGCTTCTGCCCCGGCAGTCGAATTGATGAAAGAAAACGCAGCGGCCTTCGATACTTCAAAACTCGATGCGATCGTTGTGAACGTCGCCGGTTGCGGTTCGATGCTCAAGGACTATTCACACATTGCCGAAGAAATCGCTGTCGATCAGAACCTGAATGTCGAAAGTTTCGTTAACAAAGTCCGCGACATTTCTGAATTCCTGATAGAACTGGGCGCGATCCAGCCCGCAGGAAAACTGTCGGCAGTAGTGGCATATCAGGACGCCTGCCATTTGCAGCACGCACAGCAGATTCGTCAGCAGCCACGAGATCTACTGGCGATGATTCCGGGAGTAAAACTGAAACCGGTCGCGGAATCTGAACTTTGTTGTGGCGCCGCCGGAAGTTACAACCTCACACAACCAGAAATGGCGGATCGATTAGGCAAGCGGAAAACGCAACACCTCCTGGACACTTCGCCGGACGTAATCGTCAGCGCCAATGCCGGATGTTCTTTGCAACTACAGGCTCAGTTGAAGAGTCTCGGCAAATCAGTGCCGGTGCTTCATCCCATGGAACTGCTTGACCTCAGTTACCGCAACCTCACGCTAAACGACTTGAATTAGAAACCGAGCAAAAGCATGCCTGGCACGGACAGTCCCGATATCAAAGCCGTCGTCTTCGACCTCGACGGTCTGATGCTGAACACGGAAGACATCTTCGATCTCGCCGGAAAAAAATTGCTGGCACGCCGCGGTCTTGAAATGACCGCAGAGATTCATCACAGCATGCTGGGTCGTCGACCAGACGAGGCCTTTCAGGCGATGAAGGACCTGACCGGCATCCCTGACGACATCGAAACGCTCAAAGCCGAAACTCAAGAACTCTTCGAAGCCATTGCGGAAGATCACCTGGCCATGATGCCGGGGCTGCTGGAATTGCTCAACCTCATCGAACAGCGTGAGCTTCCCAAAGCAGTCGCAACCTCGTCGCCTCGAGACTATCTGAATCATATGCTGGGACGCTTCGGTCTGTCGGAACGATTTCCAATCACGCTCACGGCCGAAGACGTCGAACATGGAAAACCGGCCCCCGCCATTTACCTGCTGGCAGCAGAACGACTGGGAATCCCCACAAGGCAAATCCTTGTCCTGGAAGACAGCGAAGCGGGAACACGTGCTGCCGCTGCCGCCGGAACCTTTGCGGTTTCTGTCCCAAACAAACACACGATCGCAGGCGATTTCAGCGTGGCTTCACTGGTCGTAGACAGCCTTCAGGATGGACGCCTGGAAGCAATTCTGTGTTGATAATTGTAAGCGAAATGAACTACGGCATTTTGAGCTCAACCGTGACGAACCGGTGATCAGAACCAACATCTTTGCCAACGTCACACGCTATGCACCCACCGCCGTTTGTGATCAGCACATGATCAAGCACCAATCCGAACGGGAAGCTTCGAAAGCGATACCAGGTCGGAGTCAAACCGTAGCCTGTTGCCGCCCGCGAGAGCTTTGCACTCCGCAGCGT
>CAYZYB010001306.1:0-1986 GCA_964481505.1 uncultured Planctomycetaceae bacterium
CAGATAACCTCGTGCATGCCACTGGGAGAGCCCCCGCAACGTATCTGCCAGAACACGCTCAACGATCTGAGGGTCAACGGGGCTCTTGCTCGCGGACTCACGAACGGGCTGCCATGCACGTTCCATCAACACAAATCCACCATCTTGATCGATCTGGTGGACACCAACCGTGTGGGACAATCCTAGAGATGCCAACATTCTAGCTTCGTCCCAAAAAGACTGGCATTCTTGAGGATTCGCACGCAATTCCGGCTTTAGAAACCGAATGGCAAGCGGGCGCTGATGTTCATAGTCAAATCCGTCGAACACAACACTGCTGGCGCCTTCGCCAATTTTGTCAAACACTTCGACGCTCGAAGGCAGTGTGTCAAAGGATATATCGATCTCGTTCACTTGAGGTTCCAGGTTTGTGAGTGCGCAGTTTGTGGGTGCGCAAGCTAGGTATTCACAAGAGTAGGTACTGATCGATTTTTGGCAGTGGACATTTATGTCCAGGTCATCGAGAACAAACGACGGATTTTCACAATCCGTGTCCACAAGCCCGGAGAGAACGGGACCTTAAGAGAGCGTGGGCCCATTTTGGCAGAGTGTTCTGCTGGACGAACCACATTTCCGCAAATATGAAAGCGATTGCGATGACAGGTGTTGAATCGACATACCAGAAGACGCTCCGCAGTTTCCTCGCCCCAATTTCGCCCTTGCTGGAGGCGGATGAAGTCTCCGAGGTCATGGTTGTTGGGCACAAGAAGATCTATTTCGAGAAGCAGGGAAAGCTCCATCTGTTCGACGCCGAGTTTCGAAGCGAAGCCTCCCTGATGGCGGCAATTCGAAACATCGCCGAATATACGAATCGTCGAATCGATCTTCGTCATAGCTTGGACGCGCGATTGCCTACCGGTGAACGCGTTCACGCAATCGTTCCACCCGCGTCTCGTGTGGGCCCCTGTTTGACGATTCGCAAATTTCAAAAGTCAAATTTTGACTTAAATCAACTGGTCACCAAAAAATCGTTGACTGAACAAGCATCAATATTTCTGGCGATGTGTGTGCAACTTCAAAAGAACATCGTTATCTCGGGCGGCACAGGTACTGGGAAAACGTCCTTTTTGAACGCACTATCCACAGCGATCCCCAATGACGAGCGAGTCGTCGTTATCGAAGACAGTTCGGAATTGCAATTGGATCAACCTCACACAGTCTATCTTGAAGCCCAGGCAGCGCAGCCATCTGGAATGGCTGCCGTCACCATTCGCGACTTGTTTGTAGACTCGCTTCGCATGCGCCCCGACAGAATCATCGTGGGAGAAGTCCGACGGGGCGAGGCGTTAGATTTGATCCAATCAATGGTGACGGGACATGATGGTTCACTAGCAACCGTCCACGCAAATACTCCACGCGATGCGGTACGTCGCCTGGAGACATTATGCCTAATGAACGATGCTGAATTACCGCTTTACGTGGCACGCTCACAAGTAGTCTCTGCTCTGAATCTTGTTGTGCAACTAGCCAGAATGCCAGACGGAAGTCGTCGTGTCCAAACGATCTCCGAAGTCCTGGGCTTGAATGAAAAAAACGACTACATCCTGAGCGATCTCTTCAGTTTCCAGCTTGACGGCAAGGATTCCAATGGAAACATCCTTGGCGATTTAACTCCATTGAACGCAAGGCCTTCTTTCTACGACGAGGCACTTCGCATGGGAGTTGTAGGCGACGAGAGTTCGCTCGATCACCTCTTCACTACAACGCAAAACTGAGTAGCAGCCGGTACCAAGAAAACGTGAACCTTGTCGGTTTGCCGATACTGTTCTCATACATGGCAGGGCCAAGCAAAAAATCAAACTCTGAAAGTCCGTTCAAACGAAGGATTTGCTTTATGCTTAAGAAGCTGGGATATCCAGGTTCCGATAAGGCCGATAACTGTTCCGATAACAAAAAACGCCAAACGAATGTCGGGTAACGCAACCTGTTGCTCACGCGGGCTTTAAG
>CAYZYB010001307.1:0-1976 GCA_964481505.1 uncultured Planctomycetaceae bacterium
GGTATAGACGTTGCTGATCTTGTGCTAACAGTCGGGCAAACGCCTTCTATCGACGTGAACGTAACCAACAACTCTGGTTCCGCAGGCGTATTGCTTGGTTGGATCGATTACAACGGAAATGGTCAGTTTGAAGTTAGTGAATCCGCTTCAGTTTCGGTTGCTGACGGGACGACTGGTGGCACAGTGGTCTTGAATTTTCCCGTCGTACCTGGAACTTTTAGCGGCACAACCTACGCTCGATTTCGATTGACGACCGACAGCCTCATTACTTCTTCCACCCCCAACGGTGCTGCGACAGATGGTGAAGTGGAGGACTATTCGGCTTCGATCGTGGCGACTGAGGTCAATCTCTCAGTGAGCACATCAGCCGCGGCCGAATCCGCCGGCACATCGGTGACAGTCACAGCGACCGCAGATGCAGCAGTCAGCGGAAGTCAGTTCGTAACCATCAACGTTGCGGGTACAAGTGTGACAGCGACCGATTACGTTCTCGGTGACGACGACGCTGTTACGCCCGGAATTCAAATTGAAATTCCTGACGGCGCAACTTCAGGCAGTGTGACATTCACAGTCTCGGATGACAACCTGGTCGAGGCAGAGGAACTGGCGACGTTGACGATAAGCGGACTCACCACCGGTATTGTCGCCGGTAGCGTGACAGCTCAGGATATCACGCTGACGGATGATGACACGGCAATTGTGATGATCGACGATGTTGAGGCTAACGAATCGACGGGTCTGATTGGATTCACATTGTCTCTCAGCAATCCTGTAGATACGGATCTTGCAATCGACCTTATGTTTGCGGATGGCACTGCCACTGGTGGGATGGATTTCACGAACAGCGCACAATCAACAACATTCGCCGCGAACACGACGGGCCCAAAGGTGGTCAATGTGCCTATTACCGATGACGACATTGTTGAAGCCATCGAAGAATTCACCGCCGAATTGAGTACTTCGTCGACTCTCAATGGGCGAACCGTCGATCTGTCCGATATTGGCACTGCTTCAATCGTCAGCGACGACCTCGCGACGATCTCGATTATCGGGTCGAGCGTTGTTGAAGGAGACTCTGGAAACACTGTTCTGCAATACACTGTCGAACTGAGTCATGAGGTTCAGGGGACTGTGGAATTCGACTTTGAAACGGTTGATGAGTCGGCGGAAGCCACCACAGACTATATCGCTACACCCGTCACTTCGCGGAGTTTGAGTAGCACGACGGCTGGAGCCACCGAGACTCTTTCTATTCAGATAAACAGTGACACCGAAGCAGAGGCTGAAGAAATAGTGCTGGTAAAGCTTTCGAATCTGTCGACTTCGACTGGAGGCGTTTCGTTTAGCAGCGGTCTGGCCACTGAAGAAGCTGCCGGAACAATTGTCGACGATGATCGCGGTGTGAAATTCGGTAATCCTGGCCGCGGGGTAGCCGCCACGGACGACGCGACAGGAACTGGCTACATTTTGTACAGCGAGGAAAGTGTCCATGACCGATTCTCGACCCATTCGATTCACCCTGACAACAGCGACCACTTTGTGGCAGTGCAATATGAACTCGGTCAATGGTATTTCAACAACAACGCCGCGTGGATTGCCTTCACACCAGCGTCAACGGATCGATTGATTGCCACGGTCGATTTTGATGCGGACACCGCGCTGGTGACACAAGACAGTGGTGGAACTGTCGGCGGAATTGTTATTGGTTACGTTGGTGGAAATGTAAGCGTTCTTGCTGACCACTGGAACGGAGTTGCCAATGACGGTGAGTTCACAGTTATAGGAACGTTCTTTAATTTGCCCGAGCAACTCGGTGAAACGAACAGAGGAATCGGCGTTGCAGATGATGCTACCGGCGACGGATACATCATGTTCAGTAGTGAGTCGGTGCACACGCGGTTCCCGATAAAACCGAACGCAAACAACAGTGATCATTTGATCGCCGTGCAATTTGCGGCCGGTCAATGGTATTACAA
>CAYZYB010001308.1:0-1968 GCA_964481505.1 uncultured Planctomycetaceae bacterium
AAAAGCACTCGGTGGTCGAGGAGACCTGTTGCCACTGTGGTTCTCAACGATGCTGCATCATTCGCTGGTCGATTCCGCGACAGATCGCTACCACAACTTCGGCGACATCGGCGTTGCCGCGTTGATGATGGTCGCTCAGAACAACGGTATAGTTTTGAATGAAGCCGACGCGCGCTCGGCGATCGTAACGCCACTTCGCAGCTTACCACCGCATGCGGACGTTAAGCAGGCTCTCAAGGCACTGAAAGAAAACGGCTACAAACTGGTGAGCTTTACGAACTCTTCAAACCAAGGGGTTAAGACGCAGTTTGAGAACGCCGGGTTGATCGAGCTGTTCGACGTGCGCCTGAGCGTGGAAGATATCAAGACTTACAAACCAAACCTGAAATCCTATCAGTGGGCCTGTAAGACTCTCGGCGTCGAACCGGGAGAAGCGATGATGGTCGCGGCTCACGGTTGGGACTGTGCCGGAATCAAAGCCGCCGGGCTACAATCCGTTTTCGTTGCCCGCCCCGGCAAAGCGATGTATCCACTCGGGCTTCCGCCAGACTTAGTCGTCAAAGACCTCAACGAGCTGGTCGAAAAACTGAACAACCTTGCTGAAACTAAAACAACTAAAAGCGAATAGAGAGAAATCCCATAAAAGCAATGATTCTAAAATCGTACGGCCCAGACGCAGTCTTCGAAGCCGCCGAAGTAGATAAACCAGACCTCAAATCGGGCCACGTGCTGGTTAAGATCGCGGCCTCAAGCGTGAACACCGTCGACACCATGATCCGAACGATGGGCAAGGACTTGCCTTTGTCACCGGATAATCCAGCCATTCTGGGAATGGACTTCGCAGGTACTGTTGAAGGGGTCGGTAATGAAGTCGATGGTTTTTCTATAGGCGATGAAGTCTACGGATGTGCCGGTGGCCTAGCCGATCTGCCGGGAACGTTTGCCGAGTACATTGCAGCCGACAGCGACTTAATTGCACTCAAACCAACCAACCTTTCGATGCGAGAGGCCGCTGCATTGCCGCTTGTTGCGATAACTGCATACGAGGTTTGATGCGCACGGGTGTCAAGGCAGGTCAGAGAGTTCTTGTCCATGGTGGTTCAGGTGGCGTGGGCCATGCCGCGATTCAACTCGCCAAGCATTTTGGTGCCGAAGTCTATTCAACGGGTGGCGGCGAGAAACAAATGGCTCTAATCGAGAAGCTTGGAGCCACTCCAATCAACTACAAAACCGAGTCGGTCGCCGACTATGTCTTTAAGCACACCGCTGATGCAGGTTTCGACATCGTATTCGACTCGGTCGGCGGAGCGAACTTATTGAACTCATTCGAGGCGGCGACACTCAACGGCCAGGTCGCGACGACGGTTTCGATGTGCGAGCTGGATCTCAACACAGCCCACTTCAAGGGACTTTCGCTGCATGTCGTATTCATGCTGATTCCGATGCTGCACAATTTTCAACGTAAGCAACACGCGGACATTCTGCGAAGCCTCTCGGAGATTGCCGAAGCAGGCAATTTGACGCCAGTGCTGGACGAGCTTGAGTTCTCACTCGAAGAAGTCGGTAAGGCACACGCGTGCTTGGAGAGTGGCCAAGGAATGGGAAAAGTCGTGGTTGAAAACGACTAACTGTTCTTCTTGCGAGATCCTTCAGGCCTAAGCTTAATTTCCGTCCGAGAAGTGTCCGAGAACTCATGGTATTCGTCCGAAAACTATGTAAAATCTGGACGTTTGGCGATGAGAGTTCAAAGCCACTATTTGAGCAGAAACCCTTGTTTTTCAGGCGTTTTTCACAGAAAACTGAGTCGGCTCAGAGCGTTCGCGATCTGACCTACGGAACCGAAGGTTGGAGGTTCGAATCCTCCCGGGTGTATTTCTTTTTACCCCACCGAACGCGACATAAAACGCGTCCCTGCGGCTCTGTAGAAAACGTCATCAGTCTAGAGAATCATGATGTTGTGAGTCAGTG
>CAYZYB010001309.1:0-1964 GCA_964481505.1 uncultured Planctomycetaceae bacterium
CAAAGCGCCCATTTGACAGCTGGCGCAATCCTGCAGTCGAACACGCAGAATTTAAGTGGTCAGACGTCTGTCGAAATTCAATACTCGTTTCAGCGGACCGGTTCCGGAGTTGCACCTGGAAATAACGGCGACTTGAGAATTGAGTACCGAGATTCAGCAGGTATCTGGAGATTGGCTGAACTGCAGCCGGGCAGTGGCGCCGATATGACGTCGTTTCAGAGTTCCACGGTTCTCTTACCAGCGGCTGCCCTGCACTTCAATTCGGCCTTCCGAGCTTTCAATACGAGTGCTGCCGGCGATTGGTTTGTCGATGATTTCCGAGTGCTGGAGTCTCGAACAGACAATCAGCCGACACCCGGAAACTGGGGTGGAATTTATGTGGGACATCTTGGGACGGCCAGCATTGATCAGGCATTGATCACCTTTGGTGGCGGCATCATTCCCGTCGGCAACGACTTTGCTGGATTCAACGCAGTCGAGATCCATCAGGCCGAAGCCAGAATTACGAACACGGTCTTCGAAGAAAATGCCAACGGCACGGGTGGTACTGCTCCCAATGATCGATTCGGGCTGTTTTCAAACTCGAGTGGCACCATATTTGTCCGCGGTGCTCAGCCAGTAATTCTGGACAACGATTTCCGTGACAACCTTGGTGCTGTCATTACGATCAATGCCAACGCCCTGAATAGTGATCTTGTGGAAGATCCAGGCCGATCAACCGGTCTGATTGCCCAGAACACATCGATCGTTGGGAATCAGGGGCCATTGATCGACGGCAACCGTTTGGGTGGTAATTCGATTAACGGTATGATTGTTCGTCCGGCAACACTGACGACTCAGGGTGTCTGGGATGACACAGATATCGTCCATGTTGTCCTGAACGATATCCTTGTACCGGACTTCCACACGTTCGGCGGGCTGCGTTTGGAAAGCAGTTCGACGGAAAGTTTGGTTGTTAAGCTTCAAGGTGCCAACGCTGGCTTTACTGCGAATGGTTATCCGATTGACATCGACGATCGCATTGGCGGTTCGCTGCAGCTGATTGGTCAACCGGGGCAGCCGGTCATTTTGACTTCGCTGTCGGATGACAGTGTGGGAGCAGGATTCGATCTGCGGGGACTGCCACTGAGAGATTCCAACAACGATGGACCGAGTGTTGGTTCGCCGGGGTCCTGGAGAAGTGTGCAGATTGCGGAATATGCGCATGACGCGAACATTGTCGCCTTCGTGGAAAGTGAAATCGCGGATCCGAACTCTGCGGACATCAACAACACGGTGACAACGTCAGAGGTTCTGGGGCTGCTGGCGTCGGACGAGAAGTCCGGTGACGAGAACCTGCGCCTTGGCTTTGAGGTGCATGGTGTCATTGATGCGGACAACGATCAGGACATTTACAGTTTCGAGGCAGAAGCCGGGACACATGTGTGGCTTGACATCGACCGCACAAGTGTCGGGCTCGATACCGTCATTGAGCTCCTGGATTCCACTGGCAACATTCTTGCTCAGTCTGATGATTCCGGTGACGAAAATTCCGGGGTCTACCCTGTCTTCACAACCGGCGGGACTCAGGCATTTCCGCTCGACTATTCTCAATTCAGGCCCGATGACGTCTACACATTGAATACCGGTGACGCTGGCCTCCGTGTCACGTTGCCAGGAGCCGTTGGTGTTCGCCAGTCGTACTTCGTTCGTGTTCGCAGCAGCAACCTGGATACCAGTTCAACGCCGGTTGTGTTGTTGTCTGACGATTTCGAAAGTGGTTTTCTGAGTCCTTTGCAGTGGGCTTCTACCGGTGGTGCCGACATCAGCGGTTTCGGATTGAACGTTCCCAGCGGGAATCTAAGCGTCAGAATCAACAACGATCCTGTCGGCGATCAGTTGGTCTCCGTTCCTGTAGATTTGGCTGGCGTGCCTGGAGCGACTGTGGCTTATTCGTTCCAGCGCACTGGCGGCGGGGTTTCACC
>CAYZYB010001310.1:0-1961 GCA_964481505.1 uncultured Planctomycetaceae bacterium
TCCTGATGTCTTTCACGAGGGCGACTGTGCCGCGGCGCCATAGGTCCGCAGCGTATTAAGCCCGTGTTTTAGCAGCGATGACACTCTGCTTCACCCGTTGGCACCCGGAACCCTGCGATTTTCGCAATCGTTGGAGTGGTGCCCATAGTCCGGAATGGGGGCAGGAAGTGACGCGCTGTCAGGCCCCAATGTCTGTGTGCAAAAAATTCACTTCCACTAATGTGGTAACGCCATTCCCCGACGGCAAATGCACGCCTTTGCGAATCTGAATTCGCCAGCGATAGCTTTCTGCCTTTTCCTGCACGATATGGCTGATATCTTCGCTGCTGGCGACAAATGACGTGATTTCCTGACCGGGACTTACCAGCTTACGGCTGTTCTGAGCGGTGAGATCCAGATTGCTGTCCGGCGAATGATAGAAATTCAGAATCCGAGTTTCCGTGTCAGCTCCGGTTTCCTGAATCTTGAGCCACGAATTCGCAACAACAGATCCTGCCTTCTCGCTCCGATGACTCATTAGAGCGACATCCCAGGGAGGAAACGCGACGCTGGAAGACGCATTCTCCATACGGAACCACAGCTTCAACACAGGCTTGCTCGACATGCCTTCCACAGCAGAACCGTTCATCATGTTTGTGAAGGTCACAGGCTCGCGAGTCACCTTGGTCGGCGTCAGCACAACGTCGCCGAATCGCCGTGATTCTCCCAAACGCAGTGAGTGGCTGTCCGGCAAACTCAGGCTGTCCGGAACCTCCTGAAATTCATTGCTCTTTAGAGGCTGGACGTCTGGCAGACTTTCCAGAACACCGCCGCCGCTCAACGAGATTCGTCCAGACAACAACAGCCCCAGCATCAGTAGCGTTAAAGCTGCGGCATAGCCCGCGACAATAGAGAACGTTTTCCGCGAAACTCCATCGACATCCGTTCGGTCGACTGCCTTCGACGATTCATCCATGACTGCATCGGTTTCTGGCTCTACAGCAGTGGCAGATTCCGTGGAGGCAACCGAAGAATCTGCGGCCACATCCTGTGCAGCGCGAGCAACCTTGCGTACTTTCGGTTTCACTCTTTTTGTTGCGCGAACCTTCTTCCGTTCGACAGCTTTTTCGGAGGGCCGGTCATCTGCCGCAGGCTGAGGATCTGTGGTGTCGGTCGGCGGTGGAGATTTCGCTGTAGCATCAACGTCGGTGAGGTCAGGAAATTCCGACACGTCTGACACATCAGACGGAGTCGGGGCATCGCCGAACTCCGGCATGTCACCAGCATCGGGGACGGCCTGTTCACCCAGAAAACTGAAGTCCGGGCCATCATCGGAGTTGTTCGGACCTGACGACATACTGAAATTATTCCTTTTCCGATTCGTCTGCGGCCTCTTTAGTTGCCGCTGGCTCCGCAGTTGCCGCTGGACTGTCAGCGTCCTGCGATTCTGCAGATTCCGGATCAGACTCATCTTCGGATTCCTCAGGCTCTGCCAGATCGTCTGAAGTTATGCGAGCCGTTTTGATATAGGACAGGTTCGGGAAACTCTTTTCCAGGTACGCATTTCCTTCAGCCGTAATTCTTCCCTGCTGCGGTGATTCACCATACTCTGAATTGATCCGCGTCACCACATCCATTCCACGTTCTACTTTGCCGAATGGCGCGAAGCCCTGGCCATCCAGGTTGCGATTGTCGCCGTAGTTGATAAACACCTGCCCCGAGCGAGAGTTAGGACGTCCGGTCTTGGCAAATGTGATGTAGCCTCGTGTGTTTTGTTTGATCACTGGATCGTCAATAATGCTGGCATCCCACTTTGCGGTCATCGCCGGATCGGCCGCCAGCCCCCACTGAACCATAAAGCCAGGCACCACGCGGAAGAACCTCGCCCCATCGTAGAAACCATCCTTAACCAGTTTGTAAAAACGGTCAGCTCCAATCGGCGCCCACGAACGATCGACCGAAACAACAAAGATCCCTTCTGA
>CAYZYB010001311.1:0-1960 GCA_964481505.1 uncultured Planctomycetaceae bacterium
CTTTGTTACAGCAGACGGCAACGTTAGCCTCGGACAACTCAGCAACACCACAACGGTTCAGGTTACAAGTGATTCCGGCGCCATCGCAGACGCCGGTGATCTTCATACTGATATCGTCACAGCAAACGCCGCATTGAATGCTGCCAGCGGTATCGGCAACGACGCAAACGGTCTGGAAACCAGCAACGGTGGTGTGGCGTCAACGTTGACCCTGGCAGCCGTTACGGATGCTGGAGACATTCATGTCAACAATACTGGCTCACTAACAGTCGGAAACGTCGGTCTCCTCATCGGTGTCACGATCGTCGACCCGACAGATGCAAATAACACCGTCGACAACATCATCCTGACGGCGGGCAGCCCGTTGACGATCAACTCTGCCGTTGTCAACAACGCTGGCGGTGACATCACGCTGGCTGCTGAAGGAAACCTGGCCGCCGACATCCTGACCATCAACGCAGCAGTCATTGCGACCGGTGGCGATGGCGACATCAGCCTTTTTGCAGGAGCTGACATCGCACACAATTCTGCGGCCGTATCGGCGGTCGGTAATGGCGATGTTCTGATGTCGGCCGGTGAAGACTACAATGGCGGCAGCAATCAAAACGGCAACGGTGCGGCAGACATTCTTCAAGCCGAAGCGGCTTCTGTGAGTGTCGATGCCGGTAACATCACGGCGCGAGCGACCGATCACGTGACGATTGGAAGCCTCACCGGCTCCACGGGCGTCATCACAGTGTCGGCCGACTTCATTGGCGTTGATGGGGGGCTGTCAGATGGAATCGGAGCCATCAACGACAACGCGGGCAACACTGCCGCGGACCTCACTGCCGACACGATTGACCTAAACGCAGGGTCCGGTATTGGGAACACGGACGAAATCGAACTGGCTTCCGCAACATCAATTACAGCAGACACCACAACCGGAAACATTGATTTCGATCACGCCGCCGATGCGGCAAGGACCGCCAGCAGTATCACAACCGGCAGCGGCACGATAGACGTTGATCAAACGGGAAATCAGTCTCTGGCACTGACGAACGTTTCTACCGGCAACGGCAACATCACGATTTCGAATACCGGCGGCAGCAGTGCGAACATTGGTGTTGATACCATTACCGCAGATACGACAGACGATATCGTCAGCCTGACGTCATCGGCCGCCATCACCGACGATTCGGCCGCAGAAACCGCCAACGTTACTGCAGACTCGGCCGCCCTGACAGCTGATAGCGGCATCGGTTCCGACGCCAACGACCTCAACACTTCGCTGAACACCATCGCAGCCGTCACCGAATCCGGTGACATTCACATTTCCGACGCCGACGCTCTGACAATCGGAACCGTCGCCGGTGTCAACGGCCTGACGATAACGGATGCCAGCGCTGACGATTCGTTACTGGACAACATCACCGTAGAAGCAGGCGGTCAGCTGACAGTTGCCGAAGACGTTGCCAATAACGACGGCGGCAATATTGATCTTACGGCCAATGGAGCGGCAGGCAACATTTTGGTGCAGGCCGACATCGCCGTGACAGGCAGCAACGCAACGCTCGACGGCAACGGCAACATCGCTTTGGAGTCCGGTGCTGCGATCACCATGGACGACGGCACAGCTCTTTCCACAAACGCAGGGCTGGTAGAAGTCACTGCGGCCAACGACATTACCATCAGCGCGATCAGCACACCGGATGGAGAAGCCCGCCTCGATTCCACCGGCGGTTCTATCATTGATGGCGGTGATTCTGCTGTCGACATCACCGCAGACAGTGCTTCCATCGAAGCGGCCGCCGGCATCGGTTCTGCCAATCAGCTGGAAACGGCACTCAGCACCCTGGCCTTCGACAATTCCGGCAGCGGCCTGGTGAACATCAGCAACACCGACAACCTCACGATCGCAGACGTTAATGGCTTGACGGCATCCGGAAACAATAACGACGACGCCAAGCTGACCGTGACC
>CAYZYB010001312.1:0-1960 GCA_964481505.1 uncultured Planctomycetaceae bacterium
GTTCCACAAAACCAAGCGATCTTCCACGCCGAAACGCGGTCCAGCAACAGATGAGAAAAGCAGCTCAGCGGAAGAACGGTCAGCACAACCGCAAGCGTGCTGAGTTTGCTGAGCAGTTGCAAACCGGCAAGTTCCGTTTCCGTCAACGTCGACGAAGCCACCGTGCCGATTTTCGCGTTGCGTTTTTTTTGGTCTGCGGAAAGAACGGTTCTGGCTAGATTGGCTTCGCGTTCGAGATACCGAAACGCTTCGGTCGCGCGTTTGCCAGCAGTGAGCTTCAGGAAGGACACCAGTGCGGGTGAGGATTCACAGGCTGCGACACACGATTCGGCAAGCAGGAACAAGCCTGGGGGATGAGTGCCCACATGCAGCACATCGCCTTCGCTCATTTTCTTTTCGTAGCCCGCGAGGAACTCGTCCGTTGAGTGAATCCTGTAGACCGCTTCGAAAAAGTAGCCGGAAGCAGACGGGTCGTACAGCACCCATTGCGATTTTACGTCACGATGCGACAACGGAGCGGCGTGCTGCACGCAGTTGAACCAGATTCCAGACACAACTATCAACGCTAGATACAACCACGCGGTCTTAGCACGGCTGGCCGCCGAAATTCTTCGAGCACCATACAGGCCGATGGCCAGAAACGTGCTTCCGCTAATCAGCGCCGGTAACAAACGAGCCACCGCGTCGAGGACACCGGAAAATCCCGGATGTCGCTGCCATACCCATTCCACATTCGCGGAGCCGTCCGCGTTCAGCCCTGTAACACCCAGCGGGACAGCTGGCGTCAATAGCACCACGGCAGTGATGATGATGCACAGAGTCAAAATGAATGGGGACAGAAGTCGCACGTTTTTTACTTAGCTGGATGGAGGCAGGGCAATGCCCTGAACGATTCAAATCATCGCGTGGAAGTGCTGCCGGGCTGTGCTGAAGACGTCACTCAAGCCATCGCGGCAGACGTTCGCTCAATAACTTTGTTAGATGGCCTGGTATGGGCTCAGGTCAAAACCGAATGTCCGCCACTGTTGCATACGCAGCAGATCAGATTTGGCCGAAAAGAAAAGCCCTCTGAGAACACGATGTCTCAAAGGGCTTTCAGTAATCCCTCGAAATCCGGGGGATTGAATTGCCTTCCGTGTCAAATTCTAGTTCTTCTCAGCGTTCTCGTCATGGCCGAAGAGAAGGAAGCCACCGAAGCCACCACCACCGCCCTTAGATGGGTTGAGGATATAATCGGCATCGAGTGCCTTTTCGATACGGCTTTTCGCCTGCGACAGATGAGCGGCCGTGTAAGGATCATGCCGATCTGCTCCGGCCCCCTGGCAACCTTCGATTTGCTTCTGCAATCCACGCAGGCTTTCCGACGCCAGCATCGACACTGCTTTTGATGCCGCTGATGTACTGCTGGACGGCAGAGTTAAATCGATGAGCCGTTCGAGGTGTTCCCGCTGCAGGTTGCGCCGCAGGCTGGAGATCATCGGTTTGCGAGCGGTAAATTTGCCTTTCGCTTTGCTGTCGAGTTCTGACCAGATCGATGTCGACACAGTCTTCAGCATTTCCGGCAGAGTAAGGCTGTCGACATCTTCGGCAACACGAAGCTCATTGTCGTAAACTCGCTTCAGCGTTGTCGGATTCATGATCATTGTCAGAGCCGACGACTGCAGCCCCATGATGCGATCGTGAATTGGCCAGGTTGTGTCGGCCATTCCTCCGCGACTGTCGAGCCATTTGTCCAGTCCCATGCTCTGCACAAGTTCCGGCGTCAGGCCGTAAGCGTCGTCTTCGAAGGTTGTGTCGATTACAAACTGCAACGCTTTTCGCTGAGTGTCCGCGTCGACAACTTTGACAGGCTTGCGGCCGTCTTTGTCACCCTTCTTGTCACGATAGATGTGAGCTCCACCGATCCAATTCGCCATCATCGAAACAGCTCGCGTCTGAAGTGACAGTGTCAATTCATAAC
>CAYZYB010001313.1:0-1960 GCA_964481505.1 uncultured Planctomycetaceae bacterium
TCGCTACAGATCGCGAACGACACCGAAACTCCCGTTGCATGCTGGACACCATTCTTCGCCACCTCCCGGACCGCGCGGCTGAAGGCTTGTCTGCGACGATCAGAAAGTCCCGCCAGCGTCGCCAGTAGTCGAGCGCGGTGGACGGCAACTTTGACATCCGGGTCTTTGGTGAGTGAAAACTTGATTACATTGATTCGACTCATGACAGCACGATAGCAAAGCGGCAGGTTTACGGAACGCAGGTTTTAGCGCGGTCGCAGACTACTCGACAGCGACAGTTTCCGGATCGAGTCGAGCCTCTTCTTCCACAATTTGCTCGAAGTCCTGTTGCGCCGTTCGGTGCGCGATATCTCCTCGAAAGCCGGACCCGCGTTCGTCGAGTTCGCGGATTCGATCCAGTGGGCCGTACAGCGTTAGCGTGTCACTGGCATGTACCTGCGTGGCCGCCACCGGCGCACCAAGGTAGGTTCCATCCGGTCTGGCGATGCCAAGAATGAGGACACCTTCCTGGGGCAACCCAAGTTCGATGAGTGATTTGTCAGCAAGCCAATCACCTTCATCAACCATTAACTCTGTGACCGCGTAGCCACGCGCCAGGTTGAGAAGTGCGACGTAGTCTCGCACATCCAACGTCGTCCATTTCTTGAGAGCCCACGCGATGACACCATTCAATTGCCGTTCGACCCACTCGCTGCGAGCAAGCAAAAGGAGAACCAGGAGACCGCCACCCAACCACATGAAATTGACCCATCGACCGGCTGACGCGGTCGTTGTGAGCGACGCCATCAGCGTTGCGACAACGGTTGCGATTCCAATGTTCCCCAGCAACATGAGCAACGCCACGATGCGGCGGCGAACCGGGTGGTTCGTTATCGACTCTGACTCAGCCGTGGTGAAGCCGACGCCTGTGAATGCTGATCGGGCCTGGAAGTGAGCAGACTCATACGACAGCCCAGTCATCATCAAGGCGACCGTCGCGATCCGATTGACGAGTAGTGAGAAAGTGAGTGTGACAAAAAGAGAAACAACGGCAATCATAACTTCGCCCGCAACAAGAAAGCGGTAGGCCAGACGGCTTGGGTATTGTAACCGCGTGAAAAGAAAAGGCCTGTTCGCCCCGAGCACGAACAGGCCAGCTTCAACAAACCCAACCCATCAGACTGCTACTTCTTCTATTTCACAGCTTCCGGTTGTGGGTTCGCCTTTGCTTCTACATCGCAAACTGCTTTTAACTTACGGAGTTGTTGGGTGTGGATTCAAATTTGAAACGCATATTGGCGTTGAGTTTGGATCCTCAGGGGCCTAAGCAGGAACAGGTTGTGACTCTGGCTCAGGCGTGACGTCGAACCACTGGTCGATAAGCTCTGCTCGCGTGACGTCGATGTCCTTAGGTGCTGTGACGCCGAGACGAACTCGGTTGCCGTTCGCAGACAGCACTGTGATCTCAATGCCGTCTCCAATGCAGATGGACTCGTTTCGCTTGCGGGTGAGGACGAGCATCATCGTTTCCTTCGCATCCCTGGGCGCCGTGCCAACCAGCACGCCGCCGTTAACGGCGCCGGCTTCGTTCCCACTACAACAGCAAGTCGAATGCCAGGCCTGGTGGAATAGTGCCAATTCTTCGGATTCGCGGTATCGCTTGGAGTTTCGAATACCACGCCCCCAACGGAATGATGATGGCGTGGCCAGAGGCTGACCACGGTGGACTCTCGTGTGGACAGTCCATGCCCAGCTGTCCGGCCAAACTTCGCAAAAACACTGCGGGTTTATTCTTCCACTTGTTGTGGCACGGCACGTGCAAAAGCCAACAACAGAACCCTGTGGACCGATCCATGCTCAAACCAACCCTCGACAACCTGGTCCAGACCGCGAACGCAGAGCGCGAATTGTGCTTTCGATCAGCGGCCTGCACGCGAGATGCACTGCAGGGAACTCGACGCAGTGGCGATTCGTGGTTCGT
>CAYZYB010001314.1:0-1956 GCA_964481505.1 uncultured Planctomycetaceae bacterium
CTCCGAATGTGATCGGCTATCGGTTCGTTTTCATATGCTGACTCGCTTGTGTCAGCACGCGGCGTTCGCGATCTGTCAGACTCGCTTCCCCCTGCTCACTGATCTTCGCAAGAATCTGGTCAACCTGACGCGAATAGTCAACTTCCGGCTGCACGCCAGGATTGAACACTCGCAGATCCCTTTTCGTCTGAGGGATGGGGACGTCCTGCACGCGACCTGCGAAGTTGTCGATCCAGCCAGTGAGATTCATGTGCCATTGAAAGTACAGGAAGCCAAATATCAGCCCGCCCAGGTGAGCAGCGTGCCCGATCTTCGCGGCTGATGCGGTGAACAGGTTGGGGGCGAGTCCCATAAACCCAAGAGTGTCGTAAGTAACAACAGCAATCAGCAGCCATCGAGCCTGAATAGGGATGAGCCCGAACAGATAGAGTTTCAGTTTTGGGTAATGGAGTGCGAACAGTATGAAAACCGCGCTTACAGCTCCGGATGCTCCCAACGTCCAATCCTGTCCGGGTGAACGCCAGATCGCCATCGAAGACGCCTGTACGATTCCGGCGAACACAGCAGCGGTTAGATAGACCGCGAGAAATTCGCGATCGCCCATTGTTCTTGCGACGATCCGGCCCAGAAAGAACAGTGCCAGCATGTTGAACACGATGTGTGTGAGTTGTTGCTCACTGTGGCAGAACGCATAGGTTAGCAGCCGCCAGACTTGCCCTGACTCAAACACCAAACCGCGTTCCAGTGCGAGCCATTCGAAGGCCAGCGAATCTGGTGAGCCTGCGTAGTGCGAAAACAACTGCAGCAGGTAGACACCAATCGTCACCACGATAATCTTCGCCACAATCGACATAGGAGGCCGCTGCCGGTTGCGATTGTCTGTCGGTGTTGGTTCAAATTGGAGGTTGGTGATTCCCATGAACGATGCCATCCAGCGGTGTAGAATTTGTGTGTTTTTGCAGTATTTTGCTGATCCTTCAGGGGCAACAACAAATACAGCTCCGGACAAATTCGGTCCGTTATCGTTAGCCATCGGCCGCGCGGTACCGGCAAAATTAGCCGACCTTTGTTTCAGGCACCGCAATTCAAAAACGTTGTCTCGCCAGACCGACTGTTCCGAAGCTGGCTAATGATCGTTCGACCAACAACAATGCTGTCCGAAAACAAAACAGACAATTGATTCAACCAATACTGCTGCAGGAGCCCCTCTGTTGAGCGACAGAACGACGTCAAATTCAGAACCGCCAGCGGTTGAACCTGCTCTGGCCAGGAGTGGCCGTCGTCGCTGGATGGCATTCGCGGTTATTGGATTCGCCTTGCTTCCATTTGTCCTGCTGGAATGCGGTTTGAGACTGTTTGGTGTGGGAGAATCGGAGTCAGAAGTGCACGCTGGCTTCGGCGATACATCTCCCCTGTTCGAAATCGACAGCAAAGGCACTTATCGAACAAGCGTCGCCAAGGGGCAGTTTTTCGTCAGGGAAGAATTCGAGGCCACACCACGAAAGGGCGAGCGGCGAATTTTTGTGCTCGGCGGTTCAACTGTTCAGGGGCGTCCGTTTAGTATCGACACGTCGTTTGCCAAATGGCTGGAATTGCGATTGAATGCGGAGCAGACAGGTCACGAATATCGCGCCATCAATTGTGGCGGCATTTCGTATGCCAGCTATCGTTTGCGGCCGGTGCTGAAGGAGGTTCTGAATTACGATCCGGACCTTATCGTGCTGGCGACCGGACACAATGAGTTCCTGGAAGACCGGACTTATGCCGACGTTAAGTCACGGTCCGGCATCAGGATGTGGGTCGAGCAGGCGTCGTCGAACCTCAGGACGGTGATGTTCCTCCGGCAGTTGGTTGTGGGGAGCTCCCAGAGTTGAACCGACAGAAGACCGTCGCGAGAAACAGATCGGCGAAGTCGTCGAAACAAAACTCGACGACCAGGCAGGCTACGCCTCATAC
>CAYZYB010001315.1:0-1945 GCA_964481505.1 uncultured Planctomycetaceae bacterium
CCGTTGAAGGAATAGATGTATCCGCCGTTACCAAGATCCGTCCATCGCTTCGCCTGAACGGCGCTGGAGGCCTGAAGAGCCATCACGTAGAAGTTGCGCTCCCATTCGTTTTCGGGAATTCGCCCTTCGTTCATCAGTCTCAGCAGATTGCCGTAGGTGCTGACATTATTAAAGCCGTGGTCATGAACACCGAAATGGGTGATGTGGGGTGCCATCTTTTCAACGGTGTTGCGTTTTCCCATGTCGAGGAATGCCTGATCACCGGTGGCATCGAACTGCAGGATTTCAGAACCGTATTGAAACCCCTGAGTCCACTCAGTCCAGCCGCGCGTCGAATACTTGCCGGCAACCGTAAAGACCGGCGACCCCTTTGAGACGTCGTACTCGCTGTTGATCAACTCAATTTTTTGCGCAGACACATGCCAAAACCGCTCAAGGCTCTGCCGCAGGTCACCGGGTGTGATGTTATGTTGAAGTTTCATTCGGTATTGCTTGATATTGAAGTGATCGGTGAGAGCGGCAGGTTCTGACTTGGGCTGGTAGCAGAAGTCGTCAAGAATTCAGACGACGTTCTCTACGGTGCCTAAAGACGCTGAGGTGCAACGCTCTCGGAGGCGTCTTTTACTGGAATTGTCCACGTGATCGGCTTGCAAACGGACGACCGGGCCATAATGATCTAATAATTATTAGCTGTCCAGCCTTGCCCGATGATTTGTTATCGGAAGGCCGCGACAGTCTCAGTTCCAGGGGACTTTTGACGAAATCGCAGTATGACGGTGATGACAGAACAATCGGCCTATGAGCAATCTGTGATTGTGGCTGAAAAACTACTGGCGCCTCTGGTTGCACGCATGCCTCCAGGAGCATCGTCCATACCGTTGGAAGGCCCGGCGAGTGATCACAGCGAGGTTGCCGATCAGCTGGAGGCGTTCGCTCGTCCGTGTTTGCTGGCGGCTCATTGGCTGGCAGCACAAGGTGGTGAGGCTCACGGGTTCACGCGGAACCAGGTTGCTCAGTGGTTTCGCGAAGGGCTTGTTGCGGGAACGGATCCGAAAGCTGAAACCTACTGGGGACCGGTTACCAACTATCACCAGCACAGCGTCGAAATGGGCGCGATGGTGCTCGCCCTGGAAATCGCCCGCGACTATCTTTGGACACCGCTTTCCGATTCTGAAAAGCAGCAGACGCTGCGATGGTTCCGAACGGTCCGTGGAGTTGGATTGCATCGGAACAACCACATGTTCATGGGGGTCCTTCCGCTGTGTTTTCTGATCCGTGAAGGGGCAGGTTCACACGGCGATAAGAACCTCGTTCTGCACTGGCTGGACACACTCGAGAGCATGTATGCGGGTGACGGATGGTTCATTGACGGTATGAATGAAACGGCCGACCACTACGGCGCTTTTGCCTGGCACTTTTATGGCCTGTGGTGGGGCAAGTTCTATGGCGACATGGATCCGGAACGTGCGCAACGCTGGCGTGACTACGCGACTCCGTTTGTGCAGGACTACTCACACTTCTTCGCTGCTTCCGGAGAACACGTCCCGTTTGGCCGTTCCATGGTTTATCGATTCAATGTTGTGGCGCCATTTGGACTCACGCACTACTGCGGCGTAGACGCATTAGATCCCGGATTGAGTCGGCGGATCTGGACGAGGAATATTGAGTTCTTCATGAGTCGCCTGCCGGAAGACGAACCGCTGAGTCTTGGCTGGACCGACGAATTTCCGCTCATGGCCGAAGTTTACTCCTGTGCCGGATCAACGTATTGGGCAGCCAAAGCTTTTGCTCCACTGCTGATGAGTCCAGATGATCCGTTTTGGCAGGCACCAGAGCAGCCGCTCCCCTCGGAAGACGGCGATTTCACTCACGCGATGCCTACCCCCGGACTGATTGTTCGTTGTGTTGATGGCGAAATCGAACTGCTGAATGCCGACACCAACAT
>CAYZYB010001316.1:0-1944 GCA_964481505.1 uncultured Planctomycetaceae bacterium
GTATGATAGCCAGCGATGTCGCCTTCTTCGAATTCGATTCCGGTGAGTTTGAGTTTGTTGACGATGCCGTTACATGTTGCGACGACATCAGGTCGTCGGTCCAGTCCGGTGATGTGGACTTTTCGTTTGAGTATCGCGGTTAGAAAGTAGTGCGCTGCAAATGTGAGGTAGCTTTTGCCGCAACCGAAATCGATGACTCGAATTGGTCCTTCGGCGGGAAACTGGTCGGCGATATCACGGATGAATTCGACGTAGCGGTTGATTTGCCGAAACTTGCGAGAGTGCTTCGATCGGACGCGACCGTTGCTGGACATGATGCCGGTCGCGATCAGAAACGGGCATGATGTACCGTCCGGGATCAGGTACTGACGGTTGCGGTCGTGGTCGG
This sequence comes from uncultured Planctomycetaceae bacterium, assembly GCA_964481505.1. Lineage (GTDB taxonomy): Bacteria > Planctomycetota > Planctomycetia > Planctomycetales > Planctomycetaceae > Fuerstiella. The sequence continues at coordinate 389 of CAYZYB010001316.1, forward strand.
CGATGGGTTCCGAATTGTCAACAACTTTGGCAGAACGCTTCAGCACGCACACTCCTTTGCGGTTGTGCCGCGCGGTCCATTCCTGATTGACAGTCTGCAGGAGAACGTCGCGGAAGATCTGTCCGGAAGAATTTTGCATTTCGCCAATGGCTTCGTCGGAAGGCAGGTTGCGATGAATTTCCTGCGTACCTAAACGATAAGCGAACTGAAACTTTGTTTCCCCTTTGATGATGACCGGGCGAACATCGATTCGAGCAGGAACATCCGCTGACTTCCGCGCGGGCTTGCTGAAGACGGCCTTTCGAAAAGACTCGTCGCGGATTGTTTCCGTTAGCAGCGAATTCAGTTGTTCGGTGTCTGAGTTCATGTTTCGTAATCTATCGGAGTCCGGTACACTGGCTGCACACCATAATGCCAACATGTCCCTTGATGCAGTGGATTACGCCCTGATGGCTCTGAATAAGAAGCAAAAGAAACAGATTGATGCCCTCAAGAATAAAATGCAGAAGTCTCAGCAGCTGCTGAAGGCGGCCAAAAATCAGCCGGATGATCCAGCAGACGTGCCTCGTCTGGAGAAAGAGATTGCAGATTATCAGGCTGAGATTGACAAGATTAAGAACGCCTGAGTCGCCGTTAAGTCAGGTAACCGTGCGATCGCGTAACATGGTTTGAAATTCGAGATTCGAAAACTGAGATTCGAAATCCGGTCGCACGGCGCGATCCTTTTAAGCATTCATTCGTCTTTCGCCCCATGCCCTGCCCTCCCACGATCATCGTCGTTCATCCCAAAGAACGTCGCAGCAAATGTTCTGTTGAGCCGTTGCGCGGGCGCGAGAGTTTTGAGTTTGTCCGATTTCCGGATCCTGTAACGTCGCCACTGGATAACTACATCCGTCTGGGGATTGGTGGCGAGGTGTTGTCAGAAGCTGACGCCACAGCGGGTTTACTGGTACTCGACGGTACCTGGAAACTGGCCGAAAAGATGGAGCCAACGTACGCCCATTTGCCGGTGAGGACGTTGCCACCGATTAAGACCGCTTACCCTCGAACGTCGAAGATCTTTGAAGATCCCATGGGTGGTTTGGCGACTGTCGAAGCGGTTTACGCCGCCCTGCGAATTATGCAGAGGCCGATTGATGGGTTGCTGGACGAGTACTATTGGAAGGATCAGTTTCTGGAACTCAATAGCTGGTAGGTCGTGCTGTCGTTTCGTTTAAAACGGCGGCGCATCCGGGTCTTCGAATAAGCTTGTCAGTCTTTCGGGCTGTGGCGGCACAAACGTATCGTCGAGCGTTTCCTCTTCGTCTTCTCCGCCGATGTGTTCTTCAATCAGTTTTCCGCCCGGTTCTTTTTGCATTTCAAACAGAAACCGCGATGTCACTGACTCTCGACGTTTGCCCCACTTCATGCGTGTTTTGGCACGCGTTAGTGTGAGGTCATCCATCGCGCGAGTGACGCCGACGTAGGCCAGGCGGCGTTCTTCAGCGATGTCTTTTTCCAGATCACTTTCCACGCTGCGTTTGTGAGGCAGCAGGTTTTCTTCCATGCCGACCAGG
>CAYZYB010001317.1:0-1943 GCA_964481505.1 uncultured Planctomycetaceae bacterium
GGAAAAGTTCAACGCACAATCTATGAGTCGGCATCCCTGCCGCCACATAGATTGCAATTCGTTTTAGCCAGCATGAAGCTCATGCGACACATTCTACTTGCATCCACAGTCCTTGTGTCAGGATGCGGCGGTGCAATACCGTCCGCGCCATCACAAGACCCACAAACAGCCGTGTCTCCCGCAACAATGCCAGCAATCCGAGATGAACCCGCGAGCATCCCGCTTGAACAATGCTCTTACGACGTTGCGTACTTCATCTTGCCCCAGTACGTATTCGAGCGGATGGATCACCTTAAGGAGCAGTGTTCGCAAGCTGAAATTGCAGGCGCTATATTTTACGTGATGGCCTGCAAGGCTCGTGACTCAGAACCCGACCTCCAAGCCGCGCACCAATACTCTTGGACATCGGGCAGTTTCAATGACACTTATGATTACTTGCTGCTATCCTTTCCTGAGCCAGCGCCAATCGAGCTGGGTGATATAGATCCCGTAGCCATGCTTCAAGCGGGCAAGGCCCTTACCCTTGCACCTCACTTTTCGCTCGTTCTGCATGGTTCCGATGAGCCGCTCTACTACATCCTTGGGCAAGCACCGATTGGTGGTGGCACAACCCTTCGTCAGATCCTCCGAGATGGCATCAATGCAAATCTGGGACCCGGCCCTGCCGCTGCGCATTCTGAATTTCTCGATCACGTCCGAACAATTGTCAACAAAACGGCAGGCTAACAACAGCATCGTGCACCGGAACGCCGAATCGGTGCCGAATTTGAAATCCACATCACACCCTGCGTCCTGTGATGTTTGACGTTACAGAGCAGAGGGATTGCTTACTTTCACATGGTTTCGTTGTTTGCAATCTTCTGGCTTAGTGCCATCTCAGTTGGCGTATTCGCAGCGACTGCGACGGTTGCGCAGAATCTGCTCCGCCCAACGTTTGATACCGTGCAGCCATCGTTTGTTCGTTGGATTGCCGTTCTGCTGTTTATTTCGCTGGTGGGAATTATCTCCACGCCCATAGTGTTCAGAGTCATTCCGCTGCTTCCGGAAAACTCAACACCCGGCGATGGCGGTGTCGGTTTCGGGCTCAATGTGGGATTTGTAATTCTGACTTCCTTCATCGTGCCGTCAATTGTAGGAGTCATTGCCGCACTGCTCCTCCATACTCTATTAAGATTTATCACGCTTCGACGGGCTCGGAGTGACTAGACACCTGTGCTGAAGCACCTCCCCAACGTCTCTGTCGCTTCAAGAATTCCCAGCACGCCACTTTGCGGTAAACTACTCAGCATGGACAGGCTAAATCTTCGAATCGCGGCTATGTAACAAACACATGAATCGAAACGCGGTCGGTGCCGTAATTTGCAAATCACATTGACTGATCCGCGTCCGGTGATGTTAAACGTTATTTGGTTCAGTGCTCGTTGAGGTTCGTGACATTGCGCGGACGGAATCGCATTCTTGTAAGACGTTGCTTGTCGGCTGATGGCCGGCATGGTGTTTTGGTTCGCGGAGGTCGCTCTCGTTATCTCCGGAGCCACTGTTGTTCACCGAATTATTGCTGCCGTTGAAAGCTGTCCTGTGTGGCAAGTTGGCTCAATCTTCGCCACGCCGAAAAACTGCTGCGATTCACGCTTGTTCTGCTCTTCAGGCAACCGGAGCTCCCAGGCAGACAAAAAGAATCGCATCCAGGGCTTCCAGTCAGTCGTCACTTGTGTAAACTGATTGCTGTGCAGCGCCGTCTGTTTCAGTCATGCTCAATATCAACAAAATCACAATGCCATGCACCGGAATTGGGCATTCACCCAATTTAAACATGGAAACCCAACCCGCCCAATCCGGTGATGGCGGGCGACTATGAAGCCTTGTTTGTTTCAAGTGTGAATTTTAGCTGTTTCTGGCTTTTCTTCGTGGTGCCATTGTTTTGTGTGAACATATTTTCGGCG
>CAYZYB010001318.1:0-1938 GCA_964481505.1 uncultured Planctomycetaceae bacterium
CTTTTACGCGGAAACGGAATCCGCATGAATAAGGTCGAAATCACCGCAGGTTCGCGTCTTCATTTCGGACTTCTCTGCGGACCGCCGAATGCCGATTGGCACTACGGTGGATTGGGAATGATGCTGCAACAGCCAGCGTGGAACATCACAGTTGCAGCCGAAAGAGGCATAAGCGACGACGTTCTGAACACATCAGAAAACGTTGCCGTTCGGACCAGAACTCTCCTTGCTGCGTTTCGCGAATTGAATCCTCAACTACCACCGGTCACCGTCACGACACACGCAGAAGTCGCGGGACATTCCGGCCTCGGTTCGGGCACTCAGTTAACGCTTTGCCTGGGCGCCGCATTCACGCTGCTTTCCGGTCGACCACGCCCTGCAGACATCAACACGCTGGCGACGTCTTTGGGACGCAGTCGCCGCTCAGCAATTGGCACCTTCGGTTTCGATCACGGCGGATTCGTTGTCGACGAAGGCAGACACGGCAACAACATTCACCGGATGCCGTTCCCCGATGAATGGCGAATGGTCTTGTTGACTCCGACTTCCGAAGAGGGGCTTTCCGGTGATACAGAAGAATCTTTCTTCAACAAACAGGACTTTCTGTCCTTGCCAATGATCGCCCAATTCGACGCTATTATCAGAAAGAACATTCTGCCGGCACTGGAAAACAAACGGTTGCCGCAATTCCGCGAAGCGCTGGCCGCCTACGGTGAACTGGTCGGGCAGTTCTACGCGACTGCTCAGGGTGGCATTTTTTCTGACGCCGCGATTCGTACTGTCGTCGAAGGTTTAAAGGTACAAGGCATCACCGGGGCTGTTCAGTCATCGTGGGGACCAACGGTGTGTATCCCCACTGCGAATGACGCCGAAGCGACGCGCATTCGCGATGCCGTTTCAGACATTCTGTCACCGCAGATCATCGCAGTAACAATCGCTGAACCGCTTAACACCGGTGCGACAATCCGCACCGGTGCTCCAACGACAGACGGTCAGCGATCATTCGGGTAGAACCTGGCCAGCCAATTCGGTGATGCTCCAAACTGAGCCGCAATAACGATCGCCCAGTTGCGAAACGTTTGCCGAAACAATCCACGCCGCTGCCATCGCCTGGCAGAGACTTTTAGCGGACTTGATAACAGCAGGAAGCTGCCGCGACCTTTGAGCGACTTCATCAACAACAGGTCTTCCAAAAATTTGACGTCGGGAAAACCACCGAGATCACGAAACGCTTCTGCGGCAACAAAGATACCCTGGTCGCCGTACGCCCATCGCAACAGACGCACTCGCCATTGATTGCCGGACTCGGTCATGCGAAAACGCCAGCCCTCCAGATCGATTCGCTGATAAAAACACCCAGCGACAAAGTCGGACGAAAGCTCGCAACGCTCTCGCATTTCGGTGATGCCGTTGATATGCAGCTCACAGTCCGCGTGCAGAAACAATAGAACATCTCCCGTCGCAACCGCTGCACCGGCATTCTGCTGTGCCGCTCGTGCGGCTGTTTCTGACCGAACAACCGTAGTCTCGACCGAAGCGATTTCGACAGTACGATCGGTGCTTCCACCGTCAGCAACGATTATTTCATCAGCCCCAGCCTGCCGCGCACTGTCGATGGCTGCGCGAATCACCGCCTCTTCGTTCAGAGTCGGAATGATGACGGACACTCTCAGCACTTTGCCCTCCATAGTTTCGTGTGGCAACGATCGACTCCTCGACGCAAGCCTTTCAGAATGACTTAAGCGTTCAGCCAGTCGTCCTGCAACTGCTGCAATTCCTGCATCAGATTTTCCCACAAAGGGTGCAGTCGTTCGCCGTTAGTCACTTTTTTACCGTCCTGGTCGACGACATAGAACACATCGACAACCTGGTCGACATTTGTTGCGATGCGAGTCAATTGAACGGACAATCCATGCTGATGCAGCACCAGCGCCAGCG
>CAYZYB010001319.1:0-1936 GCA_964481505.1 uncultured Planctomycetaceae bacterium
GTTTTTGATGAATTCCGTGACTTTCGCGTGGCGCTTTTGCGGAATACTAACAGTGCCGCATCCTGTTGCAGTAAATTCTGCCCGGACTCACGATTCGTCCTCATCAAGAATCCCAGTTGTCGCCGCAATATAATGTCCCGCCCCGACTGTCCAAAACCAGAGCAGCTGAAAAGGCTCGCCCTTGGTGCAATTTCGGAAGCTGAGGCCGAACGAATTGGTCAGCATGTCGATACATGCCGAACATGCGAGGCCATTTTGGAAACGATTGAGGATCAACAGGCACTCCGAATTCCAGAGCCCCCGCAGCGCGCCGCGGACTTCCACGATGAACCGCAGCTTGCAAGCATGCTGATTAAGCTGGAAGAACAGCCATATGCCGAGAGTCTTTTCGGCGAAGAAGATTCCACAGCGCGCGCACGCGAATTGATCGGACAGCAAATCCGACAATACAAAATCGTGGACGTCCTTGGACGTGGCGGGATGGGAACTGTTTATCTGGCGCAAGACGAAAACCTTGATCGCCAGGTCGCGCTAAAGATTCCGCAGTTTGGACACGATCCGGATTCCCAGTCACTGGAGCGATTTCAGCGAGAGGCACGGGCGGCGGCAAGACTGCGACATTCCGGAATCTGTCCGGTGTTCGACATTGGTGAACAGAACGGCCGGCACTTTATCGCGATGGCTTACATAGAAGGTCGGCCGCTGAGCGATTTCATCAGGAGTTCAAAGCCCCGGAACATCACGAAGGTTGTTCGCGTTGTTCGGCGTCTGGCGATCGCCCTTTCGGAAGCTCATCAGCATAAAGTCATTCACCGTGACCTCAAACCAGCGAACGTGATGATCGATAGTCGCAATCAGCCCGTGATTATGGACTTCGGCCTGGCGCGACGTTCCAAAGAAGGAGAAGAACGATTAACCCATACCGGCACGGTCATGGGAACGCCCTCGTACATGTCGCCCGAACAGGTTGACGGCGATAACGATCTTGTCGGTCCGCCATCAGACATCTACAGCCTCGGTGTCATGCTTTACGAAATGCTGACGGGGCAGAGACCGTTTCGGGGCAGCCTGATGTCGGTGCTAAAGCAAATCGCCACAGAAGAACCCGTCGCGCCGCATAAGCTTCGTCCACAGGTCGACGCGGTTCTGGAAGCCATCTGCCTGAAGATGATGGCCAAAGACATCGCACTTCGATACCAGACGATGGAACACGTCGCGACCGACCTCGCGAATTGGCTGGCTGCAAATTCCTCGCCCATTGATGACAGCGGGCAGATGCAGGCCCTTGATTCCTCCGCAGAGCAGCAGCCACAAACAAACTCGCAACTTGTCGACACAAACAGTACGAAAGCTCCAAACTCCCTCACACATGCCGACGGGCCAGCAAACTCTGCCATCAGCATTTCCGACGAAGCCGACGGACCGTCCGCGCCCCACCTTAAGCGGCAGACGGAAAACACTCCGCCACCTGCAGCTCGCTGGAAAGCCATCCTGGGCTTCGGCGGAACTGCCGCGCTATTGCTCGGAGCAGTCGTGCTTTGGGTTACACTCGGCAAACTGAACGTGCAGATTATTCTGGAAGATGATCGCTACGCGCTTACCGTTGACGACGAATCGCTGGTCTTGCTGGGCGAAGGCAAACCCATTCGCCTCTCTGCCGGTGAGCACAAACTGACTGTCGAACGAGATGGGCTGGTCGTCAAAACGGAAACATTTGTCGTCCGCAGAAATCAGAAAAACGTTATTCAGGTCGCCGTAGTGCCTGGCGGCATCGAGGTTCTGAAAAACGAAGCAGCAATAGTCGCACATAGGAATAAGAACCAGGAGCCAAACATCTCAGCCACGACGACACCTGCCGACAGAAGCGTTCCAGAACGGACCACGACAAAGGCAACGAATCCCAAAGAGACCGATCGCCCGGTCCCTGGTTCTGACT
>CAYZYB010001320.1:0-1936 GCA_964481505.1 uncultured Planctomycetaceae bacterium
TGAAATTGTTCACGACGTTGGTTTGAGCTGTTGCTGTGTCGCGGAGATCAACGGCGATGCCTGCTCCCAGGTTGCTTGTAAACGTGTTCCCAAGTGATTCCACTGGACCGCCAACGTCAAAAACACCCGTGGATCCGTCTTCGCCGAACAGACAAAGACCTGCAATCGTATTGTTGTTAAAGATATTGCCGGTGATACCCTGGTCCAAAATTCCGTTTCCATTGACATCTTCACCCGCATCCAGAATGCCGTCTCCGTTGAGATCCTCACTGGCTGCGATAAATGCGCCACCATTCAGGTAGTGCAGAAATGCACCGTTTTCGGAATTTGCGTTGAAGGTGTTCCCTCGCATCGCCAGGTTAAACAGGCTGCCATCTGCCCGTCCCAGAAACCCGTTCAGCGTGTTGTCGCTTGAGGTGTTGCCATCGACAACGACGTTGGCAGTAGAACCTGCCTGAGCAATTACTTCGATGCCCTCTCCGCCATTCGAAACAGCGTTGTCGATGATCCCGGTCTCCTGAGACGTGACTCCAGCAACAGCCGAAAAGCCGTTCGGATTATCCGCGTTCAAAATCGCATCAGGCCCAACAGTCGCTCTGATACCTGTGACCGAATTGTCTGACACTGTGTTGTTTCTAACCAACAGATTCGTCATCGAACCTGTCGCGGTGGTCAGCACCAATCCAGACTCTGAGGTTCCCGTGAGTCCTGTGACAGTATTGTCTTCGAGAATAACGTCTCCTGAAACGTTCATCAGGTCCACTGCACTTGTGTAGTTCGTGAATATGTTGCAGCTAATGTTGATATCTTCAAGCGGAAGATCGTTGGAAATGCCAGTACCGAAGGCAGTTCCATCAGCGTTGGAACCGTCGATTCGCAATCCCCAGACGGTGTTGCCGTTGGTCACCTGCACTACGCTGCTGCCAGGACCATTTGTTGGATTCGAAATCAGTGGCCCAAGATTCGTGTCGGTAACAACTCCAGGAATCACAAACGGCATGTTGTTTTCAACAAACAGCGTGAAGTCCTTCACGGATGAGATCAGCGTCTGGCATTCAAACAACTCGATTCCACCATTAACTGTCAGGTTCGTGCTTGTGTCGTCTGCTCGCGGGGTCACTCGAATGATATCGATCCCGGCGTTGTTGTTCGTCGAAGCCAGTTCGAGCGAACCGTAAGGATCTTCCAGAGTTCCTGTTCCGGCACTTGCCTGATTCGGATCGACATAGATGATGTTGTAAGCGGACCCGGTCTTGGCGTTGATCACTGCCTCCGGCACGTTCACGATGTCAATATTGCTGTGGACGCGGTTGCTGCGGACAACGGGATCAGCAAGTCGGTCTCGAACACTTTTGGCCTGAAAGATCGCTCGTTCACGGTGGTTGGGGATCGTATAGGCGATGCTGACCCAGCTGTTGACGCCGAATGTGTCGTCGTTGGTGTAATTGACATTCACGGTCGCAGACTGTGTCACCAAAGCTTCAACTCGGGCTGAGAAACCAACGGTATCGAAACCCAGATCGTTGTCGAGGTAGTAGCCGCCAACATAGCCGTTGATCCCGCGACGCCCAAGCACTGGCAGGGGACCTCCGGTTTCGATATCGACACCTGAATAAGCGTTGTCTCGCGTTTGGTTGCGAATGCGGAAGGCGTTGTTTCCGGAAAGTGACAGCTCGCCTACCAACGAGTCGTTGAGCAGAAAAGAGTCCGCTCCCGTAACGTGATACCCGTTCGCTCGAAAGTCGATGTATTTGCCCAAAGATTCGAAACCGACGCCGACTCGTTTCCACCGGCTGTTACTGCGACCATCATCAATATCGAAGTAGGCATTCCATCCAAAGACCCGATTTCGCAAAGCATCGTAGTTACGCCAAACTGCCCCGAAGTTGTAAACTTCTGAACCGTCGTTCGTGATTGACGCCGAGATGTCTCCTAT
>CAYZYB010001321.1:0-1931 GCA_964481505.1 uncultured Planctomycetaceae bacterium
TTCCCATTGCGATGCAACAGCAGGGCCGAACGCTGGTCCGCCGAAAAGCTCAGCGGATTGATCCGAAAATTACTGAAGTACTGAACGTGTCGAGCGTCGCCGATGAGAACCCAATCAAACTGTTCAGGAATACGTTCCCACAGATTGGTGCGACGCTGTCGGCAGCCTGCTTCCGTTAACATTTCACGCTTTCAAAAATTTCTGCAGACGGCAGATCAGCCAGGAAGATTCGAACCTATTCTTTCTCGCAGTGGCTCAAACCCATCAGGCAATAGGCAGTCACGAGGTTGGGATCGCCTTCGTACCATCGATCGGCCGGGTTTAACCAGCTTCCGTTAGGAAGCTGCAGGCCTGCGAGACGTTCGATTAGTTCTGCGCGCCAGTTGTGTTTGTTGCCGGCAGCGTCAACGAATTCGTCTTCGCCGATAACGTCCATCGTTTTTCCGAACGTGTGGAAGTAGTAATACAATCCCTGTTTGCCCATGCCCGGATTTTCTGAAAGCGTGTAGTTTTTTCGAATCCATTCGATCGCCGCCTGGACACGTTCGTCGTCTTTCTTCAAACCCGCATAGATCAGACTCTTCAGCCCCGCGTAGGTCATGCTGCCGTAACTACGCAGGCCGCCGTTTTCTGCGATGCCTGCCTTTGAATCGCCACCTGCAGCCGGCGTGTAGTAAAAACCGCCATCGTTAATCAGCCCGGCAAACTTCGTATCGTTGGCAAGAGTTTCCAGATTCTGTGTTCGCGACACGAACACCAGAATGTTCTTCATTGCTTCGTCGTCTTCTGTGACGCCCGCTTTCTTGAGTGCTTCGATAAGGTATTGCGTATTGGACAAATCGGGCCGCTGATGCTTTCCGTAACCGCCGCCCCCCCAAGCTGGATCGCCGGATTCGATGCCTTCGCCTTTGTTCCACTGCAGGTCGCGCAGAAACATTTCGGCCTTTTTGATGTGTGCGTCGTAACGCCCGTCTGAATTGGCTTCCGTCAAAGCGAAGACGGTGATGCAGGTTTCGTAATTTCGCTGCAGGCTGTCTTTGGCATAAAAACCACCGTCTGACTGAGAGTGCGACAACAGGTTTTTGATGCCAGCCGCCACGGTCGCGTCTTCGGCCGATCGACCGGATCTCAGCAACGAAGCCGTTACCAACCCCGTAACGCCCACCATGTCGGACTTCGTCCAGGAACCATCCTCATTTTGTGTCAGCTTCAGAAAACGAAACGCCTTTTCTCGCATTTGTTGCAACGACGGCTCATCCGCGCCCGACGTGTGACAAAGCAAGACGGTACTTATCGTGATGATTAGGGGAATCCGAGTCATGTGATTTCTCCGAGACAGCAGGCTTACCTAAACTGATAGACTAAACAGATCCTTGTTGACATGAGAGCTTGGCGGGTGGCCGGCGTGTGCTCACATTCAGGCAAGGAATTATTTAGGGACGAAATTCTGTTCGTTAGACGAATTGCGGCAGCGATGCTGGAGCGTTTCCAGCGGTTGCCAACCGTCTCTGATCCAGTAGAACCAGTAAGCGCGTAGACCAACGGTGGTCGACTCGGTTATTCTAGCCAGTCCTGTGCTCAATCAAGGGTTTGCATCGTTACATTCAACCAACGTAGCAGAAATCTGATGAACAATCCGAATCCCCTGCCACTAATCCCGGACAGCGAAATCAATCCGGTGCCGGTATTTAATTGCATTGTCATTCTTAGCGAGCCGGACGCAACGGGGCGCCTGCGCGGTCGGGTGGCGAATCTGGCGGGAATTTCCGCGGACGGATTTTCGGAACGCGATGTCCTGACCGCAATCATGAAGAAATTCAAGAACACCGTAAAGGAGATCACGGCCGCAAAGCAAACAATACCGTTTCTCGAACCACCAGAATCGCCGCAGTCCGGAGAAGTAGAACGGTTTATTCCCGTCCATCTCTAAC
>CAYZYB010001322.1:0-1930 GCA_964481505.1 uncultured Planctomycetaceae bacterium
CTGAAACATCTTCCACTTGTCAGTACCGATGCCGATTGTTTTCGCTGACGGAACGATGACGCGTTGTCCGTGACTGCGAAACGCCTCCACCAAAGCCGCCAGCACTCCATCGGTTTCCGGAGCGATCGGCACAACAACGTCGAATGGCCCGTTCGTCGTGGCATCCAAAGTGAATTCAGGAATGCCGAGTGCTTCCGTCAGCAGAAGCTCTACACCGGAAAGCTGCGGCACTTCACGCGAAGCTTGTGGGCAGACAATGACAGAAACGGAGACATCAGGTAAGGCAGCAAGATCGGTTGCCACAGCCTCCAGCATCTCCCACCCTTCGCTTCGCATCGACGGCGAAGCTTCTACGTACGCTTTCGCGTGAACGTGCAGAAATTCGAACAGCAGAACTTTGCTCATGGAGGCGTAGGGGAACAAATTCCCTGAGTCTACCAGACTGCAGAAAAGCTTCGAGCTTCGCGCCACGGATCTTCCGTCAAAATCACTCTGTGGCTATTGGCTGCGACGAATTCCAACGAACGGCTATCGAGGCACCATCTGTGTTCCCGTGCGGTCTTCTGCGAAAGCCGCTACGCCGCAGCACTGGCCGCTTTCCTGCCTGGAATGCTGCGTGTTTCTATTTGTCCGGTGAGTTCGCGGATGACTTCATCACAGTACCTCTCGGCGTCTTGCGCAGACAGATGATCTGGCAGGTAGGTGAGTGTCAATTCGATGTGATCTCGAAAATGTGTGACCAGCAACGTCATTCCCAGCGGGTGCCAGGCGGGCCCGAAGAAACTCAAATGTTTCACGGGGAGCCCGGCGAATTCCTCATAGTCTTTTTCGGTAACTCGGAAAAAAGCGTAGAAGAATGAAAACGTGTGCAGCGCTATTCGCCCTGCGATCAACCTCACCAATGGATAACACCAGCGGTACTCGCTGATCAGTTCCAGGAAGGCCAGTTCAGACCTTGTCTTGAGAGACGTTCGAAGCTGATTGTTCAGACGCTTGACGCAATGAGCCGGGTTCTCGAGTTCGTTCTCCTTGAGAGACAGACGTATGACTGTGCTGAGATTTTGTGGGTGAAACTCGTCGAGGGACTGTTGGATAGCTTCTGATCCGAGGCCAACGCGAAAGACGTCGTTTGACGTCTTCCTTTTGGCGAATCGACTGAAGACTCGGATGGCACTGGTAAGCACAGCCATGGAGGTCGATGGCATTCGCGACAGTTTCCGTGCACGCACCAGAGCAGCGGTTGTTTCCTCGGCGGTAAGTTGTCGAACCACCACAGACTGCGGTGGAGAAGCCTTCGACTGCCTGTCACACCGTAGAGTCCCTGGAGCAACCGAGTCTGCTGTCGATCCGGGAAACAAGGTCGCCGGTAACCGCGGCAGGAATGACATGACCCGCTGCACAAGCGAAAAGCTCTTGCGATATTTTTCAGCCAGGTTAGTGACCGGCTTGACGGCGGAATCGGCATCCCCGTCAAGGATCTGTTTGAGTTCCCGGAAAACGAGTTGTGATGACAGATGGTCTACCAGTGTATGATTCACGCGCGTGACGAAGACATCGCGCTGTCCCGCGATGTCGATTAAGTAGAACGAAATCCCCGGCTGCTCAGAAAGGTCACGAGACTCGTTCAGAATCTCCACCAGAGTCTCCCGCAGCATGGAATCGTCACTGCATGTGAGACGCTTACAACTGAGCGGCTCTGCGCTCTGCCAGTCCCAGCGATGACCAGTCCAGTGCCGCCGAAGTTTCGCGGTCAGCACAGGATGTCGATGACTCAACTCCAGCAGCGCCGTTCGGAGGCGATCGAAATCCAGGCGACCGTCCAGTTCAACTACGGACATCGCTTCGAAGCCAACGCCTCCCGCTTTTCGGAGAGTGTCGTTGACTGCACACATGCTCAGATCGAACGCGTTTAGTTTACGGGACGTGACCG
>CAYZYB010001323.1:0-1927 GCA_964481505.1 uncultured Planctomycetaceae bacterium
TGATTCCAGCTGGAAGGTCACCGGCAATGGTCCGATTCGGGAAGCCGACCTGCTGATGGGGGAGACTTATGATGCTCGAAAAGAGATGACCGGGTGGTCGTCTCCGGGCTTTGATGACAGTGAATGGGAGGCTGCGGTTCCAGCAAAAGACAACGGGAGCCAGAAAACCACATTCTACGAATTTCAAAATCCCACAGGCAGCCGCAAAGGAGTTCAGAAGATTGGAGTCGAACGCGACCTGGGCTTCCATCGTCCAAAACTGGAAGCTTTCCCCGGCGTGCCTGTCCGAGTGACCGAAGAAATTTCCGCGAAGGCGATCACGAAACACGAAGAAGGCGCTTTTGTCTTCAATCTCGGTCAGAACTTTGCTGGCACGATTCGATTGAAAGTAAAAGGCCCTGCCGGTCAGAAGATTCAACTTCGCTACGCCGAAATGCTGCATCCTGACGGTCGCTTGATGACGGAGAATCTGCGAAAAGCGCGAGCGACAGATTTCTACACGTGCAAAGGAGATCCAAACGGCGAAGTCTATGTGCCGAGATTTACTTTTCACGGATTTCAGTTTGTAGAGGTGTCCAACTTTCCGACCAATGCAACCTTCGAAACCGTCACTGGACTGGTTGTGCACAGCGACACTCCACTGGCAAGCACGTTCGAATGCAGCGATCCGATGGTCAATCAACTGTTTAGGAATGTCGTGTGGACTCAGCGATCCAACTTCCTCGATCTGCCAACCGATTGTCCTCAGCGAGACGAGCGAATGGGCTGGACGGGCGACGCACAGGCTTACGTCGGCACCGCTGCCTACAACGCAGACATCGGAGCGTTCTACACCAAGTGGCTGCGAGAATTAATGGAATCTCAGCGGCCAGGCGGTGCGTTTCCCGGTTACGCGCCGTACCCGTTTCAACATGGCTGGGACTTTGGAACAGCGTGGGCCGACGCAGGTGTCATCTGTCCCTGGACAATCTGGCAGTTCTACGGCGACACGCAGGTCATCGAAGACTGCTGGGAGCCCATGACAAAATTCATGGACTGGCGAAAGCGAACCAGCGTCGACAATCTTGGCGTGACTCATGGCAACGGCTGGGGAGACTGGCTGGCTCAGGGAGCTGACACACCGCTCGACTATATCGACACGGTCTACTTCGCAATCTCGGCGAAGATGATGTCTGAAATGGCAACCGCGACGGGCCGTGCCGACGATGCGGCGAGATATCAAAGGCAGTTTGCCGCCACCAGGGCTGCGTTTCAGAAGAAGTATCTTCTCGCCGATGGCCGCATCAACGTGAAGACACAAACTGCTCAGGCACTCGCCCTTTTCGCCGAACTTGTGCCCAACGAACAGCGCGCAGCCACAGGCAAACACCTGGCGGCGATGCTCGCTGAAAACGGGAACCACATGGCAACGGGGTTCCTCGGCACGCGTCCACTGCTGCCGGTGCTCTCGGCTTCCGGTCAACACGACCTGGCGACGTTCCTGCTGCAATCTCGCGAATTCCCTTCCTGGGGTTACGAAATCCAAAACGGAGCCACAACGATATGGGAACGCTGGGACAGCTACACCAAAGAAGACGCGTTTGGCCGGCACAACGCCGCGATGAATTCCTTTTCACACTATGCTTTCGGAGCCGCTTGCGAATGGATGTTTCATACGCTGGCGGGCATTCAATCGGACGGCCCCGGCTTCAAAAAGATCATCATTCGCCCGGCACCGCCAGCGCCGGGCAGCAATGCGATGCACCAACCAATCAATTGGGTCAAAGCGTCATACGATTCGATTCGAGGCACCATTCGCAGCGATTGGAAACTCGCTGATGGACAGTTTCATCTGCACGTGGCTGTTCCTGCCAATACAACAGCGACTGTCTATCTGCCTACCGCAAACGCTGCCAGTATTCGAGAGTCCGGTCAGCCTATTACAGAC
>CAYZYB010001324.1:0-1924 GCA_964481505.1 uncultured Planctomycetaceae bacterium
GTCTGAAGCTGGCTCACATGGCCTACGAACACCAGGCGGCGGCGGGCGCTCGAGCCAACTGCAGTCGCTGCGGCGAGGCCTTCGCCGATCAGATTCACGTTGACGATTTGATTCGCGTTCAACAGGCGCTTGGTTACAAATATCAAGCTGACCAGGCTGACGGTCACTATCAGAACGTTTGTCCTCGTTGTCGTCGAGCTTCCTTCGTGATTGCGCATGCGGCCCGGTGGCAACATGCCAGGTCGCCGTCATTTTCCGTTTCAGATTCCGACGGCGTTTTGGACGATGACGCTCGCTCCACGCCTTTGGCAAATTAAGAAGTAACGCGACTTGTCTCACGAACCTTCCAACCTGCTACCCGTTATTGATCGCTGGGGACCATCTTTGGCCTTCAACGACAACGATGCTCACGCCAGTATCGACCAGCCTGACAAGATGGTCGACACGCATTGCTGCTTCTGCGGTCAACAATGTGGCATCACGCTGAAGGTGAAAGAAAACAAAGTGATTGGCTTTGAGCCACGTTACGACTTCCCGTTTAACGAAGGCATGCTGTGCCCCAAAGGTATCAAACGATATCTGCAGGGAAGTCATCAAGACCGCATCACGACCGCTCTGCAAAGAGACACCGATTCCGCCGACGGATTTCGCTCGATGGACTACGACGCCGCCATCCGAAAGGTCGCGTCCGAAATTGAGCGCGTTCAGAAACAGTACGGTAACAGCGCCGTCGGCGTGCTTAGCGGAGCCAGCCTGACGACCGAAAAAGCGTACCTGATGGGCAAGTTCGCGCGAGTCTGTCTGAAGACGCCCTACATCGATTACAACGGCCGACTGTGCATGGTGAGCGCCGCGGCGGCCAACAAGAAAGCGTTCGGAATTGATCGAGCGGCCAATGCCTGGGACGACATCGTTGGTGCAGACGTGGTCTGGATTTCCGGCGCGAACATCGCCGAGTGTGCTCCGATTACGACCAACTATGTCTGGCAAGCTCGCGAAATGGGCGCGAAGATTATCATTGTAGATCCGCGAATTACGCCCATCGCTCGAACGGCAGACGTTTTCCTTCCGATCAAACCCGGACGTGATGCGGCGCTGTTCAATGGCGTGCTGCAGATCATGATTGAGCGAGATTGGCTCGATCATGACTTCATCGAAAACCACACGGCCGGTTTTGATTCGCTTGCCGAACACGTGGCTCAATGGACGCTGGACCGCACAGCCGAAGAATGCGGAGTCTCTCAAAAGAAACTCATGCAGGCGGCTGAACTTTGGGGGCAGGCGTCGACCAGCTTTTTGCTGCATGCTCGAGGAATCGAACACCACACTAACGGCGTGGAAAATTGCCTGGGAGCGATCAACATCGTGTTGGCTTCGGGACGCATCGGTCGCCCGAATTGCGGTTATGCCACCATCACCGGCCAGGCCAACGGACAGGGCGGTCGCGAACACGGTCAGAAGTGCGATCAGCTGCCGGGTGCTCGAGACATCACGAACCCGCAACACCGCGAACACATCAGTAAGCTGTGGCAGATCGAAGAAGCAGAGCTGCCAGGTCCCGGCGTCGACTGCTACGAAATGATGCGGAAGATTCACGCGGGCGAAATCAAAATGCTGCTGACGCTGTGCTTCAATCCGAAAGTCAGCCTTCCGGACAACGAATACGTCGGCGCGGCGTTGGACAAGCTGGACTTCATGGCCAGCATCGATTTCTTCATGAGCGAAACGGCTCGGCACGCCGACATCGTTCTTCCTGGTTCGCTTCAGGAAGAAGACGAAGGCGTCGTCACGCAAATCGAAGGACGCGTTATCAAGATCAACAAGGCGGTCGAACCGCCCGGCGACGCTCGCCAGGACTGGAAGATCATCAAGGATCTCACGCAGGCACTGGGAAGAACTCACGGCTTCGATTTCGACAGCCCGC
>CAYZYB010001325.1:0-1922 GCA_964481505.1 uncultured Planctomycetaceae bacterium
ACGGAACTCGGGCTCTAAAAATCCTACAGTCAGTCGCTTACGAGGTTGAGCCTGACGGAACGAAAGGGGTGTCTGGACTTCCTCGCGATATCGATGCCTCGGACGTGGCGGTGAATCTGATGTTGTCCGTTCGTGGCGAAGGCCCGGACGCACAAGCAACCGTGTTCAGCGCGACCGTTGAGATTCTTGAACTGGCGATCGCATCGAAAGAACCCAACGCTGCCGAGGGAATCGCGAAGCTTGACGCACTGCTGGTCGCCATGAGCGAAAAACACCCTAACAGCATCGAGGCCGGTATCGTCGCGACAGCGTTCGCGTTTCTTCGCAAGGACATGGACGCAGCAACCGACCGCCTCAAACAACTGGCAGCTATCACTGACTATCGCAAGTCCGATGGTGCCGCGTTCTGGCTGGTCGCTCGCCATGCTTTAAAGAACAAACAAACGAAGATCCTGGGCGCTGTCCTTGCAGAAAGAGCGATCGCCGGGGCGGCTTTGAAACCGAATTCCGGACTGAAAGAAGCGATCCTTCGAGAACGTTCGGCTATTCGTGCCAACTGAGCGAGTCGCGCGAACGGAATCACATAGTAGCTCGGCTGGCCCAGCCGAGACCTGCCGATCTCTCGGCTCGGAGAGCCGAGCTACTTTACGCAGTTTGAAAAACTGCTTTGCCCTGCACACAAACCTAACTCACTATTACTTCTTCAACTAAGAGGACATCTTATGTCAAAATTCAAAAACCGTCGCGCGCTGACAATGTTACTAGGCCTGTGCCTGACTGCAGTTTGTAGCCAGGTAAATGCCGGCGATGACACAGCAGTTCGTAATTCGGCAAATGCCGCCGATGACATTGTCGACGTTGCAAACAAGGCTGGCACTTTTAAGACACTGCTAGCGGCCGCCGAAGCAGCTGGACTGGTTGATGCGTTAAAAGGCGATGGTCCGTTAACAGTCTTCGCGCCCACAGACGAAGCGTTCGCAAAGTTGCCAGAACACACTTTGACCGACCTGCTGAAACCTGAAAACAAAGACAAGCTGGCGGCAATTCTGAAGTACCACGTTGTCTCTGGAAAACTCCCGGCACAGTATGCTGTTCAGATCGGGTCTGCGGGAACTCTCGCTGGCGACAACATCGATCAACGCGTCACCATCTCCATTCGAGACGGTTCTGTTTACGTCAACAATGCGAATCTCATCGTTAATGACGTGAAAGCTTCGAACGGCATCATTCACGTCATCGACACGGTGCTTCTGCCACCTGAGAAACCGAAGAAACCCGCGTCTGGATTCAAAGCCGGAGCGGATGTCGAATTGTTGCCACGAATCAGTCCGGACTTTGAGCATGACTTCAAATCCAAATCGCACGGCAAAAAGGTTTCAGTTTCTTTCTGCAACCTGTCTTCGAAACCAATGCTGGTCTTCTGGCTGCAACCCGACGGAAAGCGAAAACAGTGGCGAGGTCAGATCGCACCTGGGAAGCTGGACGTTTGCGAAAAAACCTTTGAGAACCATGTCTGGCTGATCGCGGATGAGCACGGAAAACCACTTGGCCTGTACATCGTCGGTGACCAAAACGGGATTATCGTGAACACTCAGTAGGCAGTCGTTCGGCCTTTGGGAGGGCGAGGCAGATAACTCAACTTCGGGGCCTGAATTGTCGCGTTTTTGTGTAGAGCGTTTTCGCAAATCATGTAGGTCCGGTTCCACCGGACACGCTGCAATTGTCCGGTAGGAACCGGATCTACATTTTGAATTGACTCATTTTCGTTTAGCTTAACGGCAAACCGAAGGCAACTTCGCGACGTCCAGGAAAAATCGCGGTCGCCAGCTGCGGTTTGTCGTTCAACGAAACAATTGACACTGACACCAGCGACAATGACAAAACTAAGGACGGGCAGTGTAAATCACAGATTGTAATACAAC
>CAYZYB010001326.1:0-1921 GCA_964481505.1 uncultured Planctomycetaceae bacterium
ACGTTATCCAACTTGCGTCAACGCCCCTGGTTTTGGCTGATTCCGGCTGCTCCTCCATTTCTGCTTTTTTGTGTTCTACTGGCAACTGGTATCGCCGAATCAGCCAGAACAGAGGAATACCAGACGCGATATTTGGGTGCCCTGGACAGAGCTTATAAAAAGGGCGACTTCACCTCGGCAAATATTTATTTCACCAAGCTGAGAGAGATTGGCTACAACGCAAATTCCAATGCCAGATTTATTGGCGCGGTGCTGGACATTCGGGCTGGCCGAACAGAATCAGGTCACAAGACACTGAATGAGATTGCACCTGCGAGTCACGCAGGGTTTCGTCCAGCTCATCTTTGGCGAGCGCAGCAAATGCTGTCAAAGGAAGTCGACAAAGTCGACCAAAATGAAGTCAGACATCATCTTCTTTCTGCTCTGGGCGAAGAAACGGATGAGGTGTGGATCCGCACCTCTCTGGCCACAGTCTGCATGAAGCAAAAAGACTATCGCACAGCTCGTGGTCAGTTGATTCAGGTCGTCGAGCGGCAGCCAGAGCTGAACATTTTGCTCGGCGAGATTCACGAAAAACTTGACGACAAAGAAAGCCTGACTGCCGCAATGCAGAACGCCGTAGAACACTTTCTGCCGCAACTGCAACAAGATCCGAACAACACCAACACACGCGTAACGCTGGCGATGATCTACTACAAACTGAACGACGTGGAACTGGCGATACAGACAATCGCCGACGGTCTTGAGCTGGACAATCCGGATCCCGTCCTTCGTGGACACTTGTCGAAACTTCTTGTCGCGCGTTTCGATCAAGTCACACAACAGCAGGCCGAAGGCAGTGGAGGTGTCATCACGCAACTCTCCTTGCTGCAGCGGGCCATCGAAATGAATCCCGGCAATCCGATGGTGGTGATGCGACTAAAATCTCTAATGGAAAACAAAGACGCAGAAGCCCAAGCCGGAGCCAGAGAGATGCTGAACAAGATGCTGGCAGCGGGACAGGCAACTGGCACAGTGCACTTCATTCTGGGCACACACGCCGTCAATTCCGGCGACACAAAATCGGCAAAGTTCCACTTCGAACGTAGCTATCAGGAGTTCGGAAGTCAGGGTGATCACCCCGAGGTACCATCATTGCTCAACAACTTGGCGTGGATCATGATGCAGGAAGGCAAAGAGCTGGAAAGTGCCATAGAGCTTGTGAGTCAGGGGATCAGCTTACTAAACGAAGAAGATCCCCGGTTTGCGATGATGCGAGAAACAAGAGGACAATTGCTGATACGAACGGAACAGTGGAAATTGGCGATTTCTGATTTGGAATTTGTCCTGCCACGCCTGCAAACCGGCCAGACGGAGATCCATAAGCGACTGGCAGAAGCCTACCGTAATCTCGGACAGCCGCAAATTGCGGCTGAACATGAACAGATGGCCTCAGAGCAATAGCAGCAAAATGGCTTGAGAGTGTGCCTTCAGATCACTGGCCTCCACAAGCTTTACTGTACACTTGAACAGTAAAAATATTGGTGGCAGCGAAAATTCAAACTTTTGCTAATCAAATCGTTGCAATAGGTCTCAACGTCGGTACATTCATCCCATATTGCCATTCCCACGCTCCCTAACTCAAAGGGCCATGAATATGAAAACAATTGGTTTTAGCAGCGTACTTTTGGCTTGTTTGCTTTTAAGCAACAAGGCTAACGCAACACTTACCCTTCAGCTTGAAGGCAACGGTGTTGCCGCGACAACGATTGCGGACGGTAGTGTTTTCGACGTTGATGGTCTCGTCAACGGTACGATCACAACAGATCTGGCCTCGCTTGCTGGCTGGGCAGGTGGCACAAGCTTCTTAGTCACTGCAGATGATTTCGGAAGTAGTGCTGGACGCGGCCAGGTCAATGTGCGAGCAGATTACGACTTCACG
>CAYZYB010001327.1:0-1921 GCA_964481505.1 uncultured Planctomycetaceae bacterium
TCAGGACGCTGCTGGCGCATCCACTTTCTGAGCCGACGTATAGACAGCAGAGTGGAAGGATGCTTCTTCCAGACCTGCATTTCGATGTGTTGTCCGCCTTCCTGTTCCAGCTGAGAAACAAGCTGACCGCCACCGGAAATCACGATGCTCCGGTGACCATCTGCAACCAGCGCGCGGCTGACCTCCAGAGTTCCACGTTCTACGCCGCCATTGTTTAGTTGCGGAATCAGCTGGACGATTGTCAGTGGCTTGGGCAAGGGCTGTCTTTCGCAATCCGTTGAGAAAAAACGGACGGATCATCAGCCCTGGCCGCTAAGCGAACCCGTCACCCATTTTAAAAATCGTGAAGTACGGCCACGTCGGGTCTTTCGGAGTTTTTCTTCTTCGCTGGTCAGCCACGCCACCTGAATCACACGACGCTCGCCTTGAAACGGCAGGTGACCATGAAACGAATTGTCCGCTCGTCGAAAGGCGGCCAGCGTACCGTAAATGGGACGCACTTCCGGAACAACAAGTGATTCGAAATCATCAATGGCTTTTAGAAACCGAAGGCAGCCATCACTGGACTCCATCCAGCCTGGATTTAGATACAACAATGCCGTCACAATCTTTGACTTGCTGTCCGTATGAATCTTCCCATGATGCTTTTTGAGCGAACGGCAGATCGAAACCATCGTTGGGTACTGACTGAGATTAGGCAGTCCCAGCTGATCACCAATGGCATCTGCAATTTCCGGCGAAATCATTTCGTCAACGACTGCGCGAACACTGGGACCGCAGTCTGCTTCTTCAAACGGCAGATATCCAGCTTCTTTTTGACTCGGAAAATCGCGCTCCAGATCGTCCGCAAGGTCTTCAGCAAGCTGATTTTGCGACACGAATAGCGGAAACGGATCGGACACAACAAGCGTATCTTCGTGCTGCAGACGATCACGCGACAGCATCGTGGTGGTTTGATTCAGCATTTTCTGGTCCATCAGAGTCATAAGAATTTGACAATCCTGCGAACGCCCATTCCCTGCGGCGTTGGAAGCGACTGACCGCGCAGCCTCTTTCCTTCTAAGTCGGAATCGGATAACCCGAGCGACCTGAGGCAACCGACTGGAGCATCCCCGAAATCAAAAAAACTGTCAAGACGGGTTCGTGGAGCGGTTTGGGGTGTTGGGGGAGGAGACTGGTGATTACCGCCATCGAAATTGGCATTCGCTTCGTGATTTTTGGGATCGCTGCGTTGCGAGTGCGAGGCATTGTAGCTCGGTGGGGGACCACCGAGCTACATTTTGAGATCATCCAGGGGAATGGTGTCGTCAATCTGCCGGATCAATAACCGGATGTGTTACCTGCATCCGAAGCTTCGATTGGATCGAGGCCGAGCTGCTTGCGGCATTCGTCGAGCATGCCTTTGGTGGCACTTGCGCCGATGCGGGTGACTCCGAGTGCGCGGACTTCTTTTAGTTTTTCGAAGTCTCGCACGCCGCCCGCGGCTTTGACCTGAACGTCATCGGCGGCGTGCTTGCGCATGAGTGTCAGGTCTTCGATGGTCGCTCCGCTGGTTCCGTAGCCGGTGGATGTTTTTACCCAATCCGCTTTTAGTTTGTTGCAGATCTCGCAGAGGCGGATTTTTTGATCTTCATTGAGGTAGCAGTTTTCGAAGATCACTTTGACCTTTTGGCCTGATGCATGTGCGACGTCGATCACTGCCTTGATATCGTTCTCAACATAATCCCAGTCACCGCTAAGCACTTTGGAGATGTTGACGACCATGTCGAGTTCTTCGCAGCCGTCGGCGATGGCCTGTTCAGCTTCAGCCTTCTTGATGGCGGTGGTGTGGCCGCCATGTGGAAAGCCGATTGTGGTGGACGCTTTGACCGTGCTGCCCTTCAGTAATTCCGCGCATCGCTTCAGGTAGTAAGGCATGATG
>CAYZYB010001328.1:0-1918 GCA_964481505.1 uncultured Planctomycetaceae bacterium
GCGCTAAAGCCTTCGCTGATCAGGCCAATTTCAAATGCCGTCCAGGTGGAGAGCGCCAGACCGGCAATCGGAGCGGCGGTGGCGTCGATGATGAATGCCAGCTTCGCTCGTGAAATCTTCAGCCTGTCACTTAGTGGCTGCATGGCTCCACCGATCAACAGCGTGTTTGCGTAGTCGTCGAAAAACACGATTAACCCCGTCAGCCATGTCAGTACCTGCCCCTTCTGTCGCGTGTTGGCAAATCCGGCCATCCGTTCGACCACGGCCGAAGTGCCACCACTATCGTTCATCAGGCTGATCATTGCGCCCAGAAGAACGGTAAACAGAATCACGGCCGCATGATCCGGGTCTGTTAGCTGAGTGATGAGTACATCGCAGAAGCCGTCAATGCTGTTGACGACTTCGAGATTCGCGATCAGCGCGCACCCGCAAAACGTTGCAATTAACAGAGCGAAGTTGACTTCTTTAAAGACGATCGCAAGTCCGATTGCAATCGCCGGCGGTGCCAGACGCAGAAACGGCAGCCGTTCGATGATTGTGATCGTCGTTTCCTGATCAATCATCAAGCCGCCCTAATTCATCGGTAACACAACGAAGAAGCGATTACCGTTGTCCAGTGATTCCTGGGTTAGAATGCCGTTGTGCATCCTGACAATTTGCCAGCAGTGACAAAGTCCGAAACCCATTCCGCGCCCAGCCTGCCGTCCTGAGAAGAACGGGTCGAACAAGTGTCTGCGAATTTCTGCGGAGATCGCTGGCCCGTTGTCGGTGATCGTGATGCTCGCAGCAAAGTCAGCTTCCCGCTTGATTTCAACGGTGACCTGTTTTTCACCATCGTTGCTGCGAACAGCTTCACACGCATTTCGTAGCAGATGGGCGATGAGTGTTGAAGTTTGAGCGTTATCAGAGAATGTTGTGATCTGAGGATGCGATGCCTGCAGCGTAATCCAACTGTCCTTGCCAGCGAATGCGGCATTTTGATCAGCGACGAGCTTCTTCGCAATCTGAACGAGATCGCATTCAGCAAATTCCGGCTGTGGCGGGCGACCGAAGAGCATGGTATCGCCGATCATGTCACGAATTCGCCATGCCTGCGCGCCGATGGTTTCTAAAGGCTGCCGATGGTCCGCTCGATCTTCACGTTTTAGAAGCAACTGCGTCTGGCCGATGATGCTGCCGAGCGGGTTGTTGATTTCGTGTCCTGCACCGGCGGCAAATTCCGCGAGTGATTCCATATGATCAGGATTTGCGAAAGATGTCACCGGGGTTGTCCATCGCGACAGCAATTTCCGACTAATGTCCTGTACCAGATCGATACGATCTTCTTCGACGTCGTCTTCGTTCAATTTCACTAACACAACCGAAAGATGTTCCGGCCAACACAAAATCTGGCTGGGATTTTCAATGACGCATGGTCCCTTAGGTCCAAACAACTGCTCAGGTTGGAGTAGTGATGCGGCGGATGCGGTTTCTCGACCGACATAGATGGTGAGATGATTGTCATCGCGCTGGCCGTGGGCCACGATGCACGACGTCGTCGAGTCAAACACCGCAACGGCAACCCGGTCCGCTCGCACAAAGTTCATCCACGCCGCAGCGCAGGCAAGAGCCGCGTCTTCAGCCGTGGACGGGGACACCATGGCCTGCAGAATTTCGAAGTCCCAGTCTTCCTGGTCACCTTCGGTTGATGGGATCGGCGACGATGTTTTGCGCGAAACGTCCATTCACACCACGATAAAAAAACGGTCGCCATCGGGGCGACCGCTATAAATTAGTCAAGTCATCCTGAAAGCTATGCGCAGAGTACTTTGTCGGTACTCATTGTGGCAAGACTCCATTGGTACCAGAAATCTATATGGGTGCGGTAGCAGATTGTTGCATTTGAAATGGGTGGCCGGGGTTGGACTGAGCTTGCGAA
>CAYZYB010001329.1:0-1915 GCA_964481505.1 uncultured Planctomycetaceae bacterium
AGATCCAATTGTAACCGATGCGCTGCGGCAGCAATGATGACAATCCGCAGTGTGTTCGCGACGATCGCCCACCACGGAACCGAAATCAGCAATGGGACAGCTCGGATGAACCGAAGTCTGGCAAGCACCACATAAAGAGCCGTGGCGGCCAGCATCAAATACACGGAACTAATTCCGCTGCAGGCTTCTTCGACAAAGAACCGATGATCAGCAAGTTCGAGCACGTTACCGCGCATGGCGTGCGGGACACCGATAAAATCGAGCAACTGACTGGCTCGCAATGAAGAAATCTGCTGCAGCTTTTGGACGAGTTGTCCGTCCAGTCCCAATGGCAGAGGAATCAAAAGAACAAGCAACCACCAACGTCGGCGGACCGGCGGAAGCGGCGCCAGAATTGCGTTGCCCATCAGAAGAAACGAAACCGTTCCAAGCAGCGGCGACCAGTACCAAATACCGGCGCCAAAGAAAACAATCGACATCACCATCGAAGTGATTTCGACTTGCCAGGAATTTTCGGCGCGAATTTTCAGTCCCCGGAACGAGCTTGCCGTTATCCATCCAACGGCGATCAGAAACACAGGAAAGAATTGAAAGTAGTCGTGCGACCACAGCCGTCGACCGTGATCAATCAACACTCCGCCGTAGGCAAACAGAGCTGCAACGCCCGGAATTTGCCAGTGGAGCCGCAATGACGGGGTTGTTGACGACATCGCTGTCCTGAAAATCAGTCGCGTGGTTAGTTTCCGGAATTGCCGAGACCAAGGACATGATCAGTGCTGCTGGTGAGGCTGTCAACCAGCGATCAGATCCTCAACGAAAAAGGACGTTGCACAAGTGCAACGTCCTGAATGTTTGGCAAGGCTGGATGTGGACAAATGTCCTGTTACTCAGGCTCTTGCGGCTGCGTTTGGCTTTCGTCGGCGGCGATACAAAACGCCCACCCCCAAAAGGCCCGCGACAAGCAACGTGGATGCTTCTGGCACGGCGGCTGCAGCTCCGGCAATGGTGACATCGACCGAACCTGTGCCAGTCAGAAGTGCATCCAGATCCACAGGAAGTGCAGACAGATCGGTAGTGTCCAAACTTTGATTTCCA
This sequence comes from uncultured Planctomycetaceae bacterium, assembly GCA_964481505.1. GTDB lineage: Bacteria > Planctomycetota > Planctomycetia > Planctomycetales > Planctomycetaceae > Fuerstiella. The sequence goes on from CAYZYB010001329.1 coordinate 1,096, forward strand.
GTGAAAATCCCACCGAGCACTTCCGAGGAAATCGTCGCGGTTTCACCTGCTGCACCGGTTATTGCCAGCTCGAAGCGAGCGATCTGAACTACTGTAGCCCCAATTCCAACCGGAAAGACAAACGGTGGGAAGGGAATCGTCGGGGCATTCACAAGCACAGAAGCAATTCCGGGAGCCCCGAGAACAGGAGACACAAGAGTTGCTGCATCCCAGCCCAATGCCGCGGTAGTTGCCACGTGGCCAACACCCGCAGTTCCAGCAGTGACGTCAATGGCACCACCACCAGTTAACAGCCCGTCTGAAGTCAGCGGCGTACTACCATCTGTGTCGGTCAGGAACAGGTCGACGAAGACGCTTGAACCGCTGGTTACGGTTTTGGATGTCGTTAGGTCATCGAACGACAGGCCCAGTACAAGATCAGCCTGCACGGTGGATGCGACGAGGCATAGCGTGAGTGCCGCAGCCGTTTTGGCAAAGGAGTTACTCATGATTGAATCTTTCAGTTGGCTCCGCAGGTCGGCAGGTCTGAGGTTTGAAACCTGCTCGTGACTCAGTTATAGCCGGGCTGGTAACCTGTTTCGAGGGGTTTTTAAGGTTTCTTTTGAGCAATTTTGAACGTGTCACGTCAGTCGGCGGCCGTATGAGCTGACCACATACCACATCCATGTGGCAACCGCACATCTTCGCCTTAAAACGGGTTCAACCGTGTTCCAAAATTACTGAAAAAGCTACCGAGTTCTTCGAAGATGTCGTTGTCGCCGTCCTGATCGTAGACATTCCCAAAGGCCGGGTTTCCGTAGAAGGCTCGAATCAGATTGAC
>CAYZYB010001330.1:0-1914 GCA_964481505.1 uncultured Planctomycetaceae bacterium
CCGCAAGCCACCGTTCGAGCCGGGGAGTGTGGCAGATTCCGCAGATCGCGGCAATGGGAAGTCAGAAATGCCGTTTTTTCCGAGGGCAAACACATTTAGCCGGACGGAGAAGCCAGACTTTTGTTGACCAATTCGGTTCACAAATCATGGATTTGACATCTCAAATGCGTTATTCAGGCTCCTTCGAATTAACTCTCTGCCAACGCTTGTGAAAGAAGTCTGTCAATGACCTCGAATATCTTTTCCGGCTGTATCCCAGCACTGATGACCCCGTGCAATGCCGACCGTTCTCCCAATTACGCGGGCCTGGTCAGCAAAGCAGAGGAACTCACGGCGGCAGGGATGAGCGGCGTGGTCTACTGTGGTTCGATGGGTGACTGGCCATTGCTGACGGACGAACAACGTCAGGAAGGCGTGCGGCACCTTGTGGAAGCCGGCGTTCGTGTTATCGTCGGCACGGGTGCTCAGAATTCGCGGATCGCAGCGGACCATGCCGCTCACGCGAAAGCTGTGGGAGCTCACGGGCTGATGGTGATTCCTCGCGTGCTTTCGCGTGGCACTTCGCCGACGGCTCAGCGGCATCACTTCGCACGAATTCTGGAAGCCGGCGGTGATCTTCCGGCCGTAATCTACAACAGCCCGTATTACGGTTTCGAAACCAAAGCCGATCTGTTTTTCGATCTTCGCCGAGAGTTCCCATCGCTCGTGGGTTTCAAAGAATTCGGCGGCGCGGCTTCGCTTAGCTATGCTGCAGAACACATCACGTCAGCCGATGATGAGGTTGTTTTGATGGCTGGCGTTGACACGCAGGTGTACCATGGCTTTGTACACTGCGGGGCCGTCGGAGCGATCACTGGAATCGGCAACTGCCTGCCGCAGCAGGTGTTGAAGCTGGTTTCATTGTGCGAAAAAGCGGCAGCAGGAGATGCAGAAGCACGCCGTCTGGCTCAGGAACTTGACGAAGCTTTGATCGTGTTATCAACGTTCGACGAAGGACCGGACCTGGTGCTTTACTACAAATATCTGCTTGTTCTGCTGGGCGACGAAGAATATCGCCTGCACTTCAACGAAACCGATCAGCTCAGCGCAAGTCAGACTGGTTTTGTAGAAGCTCAGTTGAAGCAGTTTATGGACTGGTGGAAAAGCTGGCCGGGACAGGACGCAAGCTAACAGCAGCAAGCTAACAGCCGCACGCTATTCCCATGGCGGCTGCTAGGCGGGATCGATCTTTTCCTGTTCAGAGCAGAGCTTCCCATCCTCTGATCAGGTCGTCACGAACATCTTCCTTTGTGTTGGTCAGATTCCTGGATTCGCCGAGATTTCGTGAAGATGACGGTGCGGTTGCTGAATAGATCAGACAGGATGAAAACGATCCTGTTCATCCTGTAAATCCTGTCAAAAAAAAACAGGCCCGCGCTGACGAGAGAACGGGAAGTTGTTTCACTGCGAGGCACAGGCACGGCCCCAGGGAAATCGAAACACCCAGACCTTGTCTCAGAAAATCATACGAATGGTGACGGGCAACTGCAGATGGTTTCCGGCAATCTCACGGCGAGCACATTGACCAAGAAGTTCAGGCTTTGCGACTTTTCCGGTGTCGCATCACAAAGAGCCCAATACCGCCCAGCAACAGAACCGAAAATGACCCCGGTTCCGGGACGGTGGCAACTTCTGCAATGGCAAATCGAAGCGTGCCATCATCACCCTGGCCGTCGATCCATTCTCCGATCGACAGGGCTCCTACGTTTCGGAGCAGCAACAACGCGAAGTCCTCATCATTTCCACTACCGCCACCACTATTGGGTTCGGAGCCGCCCCAATTCGTAAAGGTCGGGGTCTCGCCACTCGACCAAACGAATGTGCCTTCGACAGCCTGGTCGTTGTAGCCTGTCCAGACCGTACCCACGCTGAAGG
>CAYZYB010001331.1:0-1914 GCA_964481505.1 uncultured Planctomycetaceae bacterium
CGGCGGATCAGTCCTTGATACAAATACAGCTTCGACGTGCTGGCCCCGAGCGTCGACTGTTCGTAAGTTCCATCACGATGTTTGAGTTTCCCAAACCGAAGTGTTGCTTGGAACAGCCACTTAAAATTTGCCAGCACCTGACCTTTTGTTCAGTAGCAGGTTCCGGCATTTTTGACACTCACTCCCTACGACGTGACGCGAATGACCGGTCGTTGTGGCGGTGCGATTGCTGCAACCATCATATTCGATTCATGCACAAACACGGCGATTAATGAAGTGGTAATACTCCAGCAAGTCTGGGCTTTCCCACCAGGGATGTCCGATTCCACCCACACAGGAAGGTTACGCTACTATTTCAAGGAGGAATACAATGTCGATCCGCGGACTTCTCATTTGCCTCTTGCCAATCTTGGCGTCTTCAGGTTGTGCCCACGTACAGCTCGCCAGAAATGTGCAACGGCAAGCAACGACAATCTCTGACATTCAGGAACAGCAGGTACTGGACAACATCGCGATGTTCTGCGCAAATCGTGGGGCAACTCCATTTTTTGCGGTGCCAACTGGCGGAGGAACAGGACTTAACCGGACTCACGGGGGAAATTTTGGGCTGTCTTGGAATCCAACAACGTTAACGGGTGTGACTGCCGGAGGCAACGGGAGTCAAACGAATACACGCAGCTGGACTCTGGTAGCCGTTAACGATCCTGTGCAATTAGGACTGATGAAAGCGGTTTACCGACGAGTCACCTGTACACACCCAACTCACTGCGATTGCAACTGCCACGCCAGTGACTGCAAGTTGAGAAACTACTTTGGCAACGATCTTAGCTGTAAGACACCAAACTGTTGGTTCTGCGTTGGGGACAATCCGCCGTGTGAAGACAACTGCTGCGTAAAAGTCGGAGAATATTGTGGCAAGTATATCTGGGTGGAGAAGCAGAACTTCGAATGCCTGTCTCAGGTCACAATGGCGATTCTAGACATCGCGACTGCGGATGAAGAACGACTTGCAAAAGCCAATGGCCCCAGTACGAAGACTGTAGATATTGAACAGTCGTTTGTGCTTGCAAATGGAGACAAGATAAAGGGCACATACGCGATTTCGGAAGAAAAGTACAAGGCGCTTCAAGGAGAGAATCGACAGGCACGCCAGCAAATTCAAGCAGACTCCGAGGCCGCTGGAGCGGGCGGCTCCGTCGTTGTTCCCGGGCGTGCTGAAGCACTACAGCCCATTTCGAAGGAACGAGCGGGAGGACACACTCGCGGCAATAGCCCCGATCTTCTGAATCGGCTTATTCTTCAACAGGCCAACCCCAATTAGTCCGTACGTCAATTCTCGTCTTTTAATGCAGATCGTTTGCTGGCCCGATTCGGCAATCGATCTGCTTTTTTTATAGACACCCGTGATGGAAGTCTGATGGTTGCTACGAGTGGCTGAATTCTCTACTGGTATGGTCATTGCCACCTCTTTGCTGACAGCGGAGCCTCAGCTGAAGGGACGTCGCATCTGAACGACTTGGCTCGGCGGGAGGTAGCGGACGCCGCGGAAGCGTTCCAGTTTGGAGTCAGGCAGATCAGTTTCAATTCCACAGGAATGCTGGACTCGGATGTCCTGCTGTTGCCTTGTCCCCCCGACATCACCCACGATCTCGAGCATACGTCCTATCCTGTCGTTCTTAGTTCTTCGATGCTCGAGTCTCAACCTATGCGAACACGAATCAGCTCATTGTGATTTGAGTGATAGAATCTTCATCAATAGGCAATTGTTTTCGGCAATGCTGAGCCAATCGCTGAATTGATCATATCAATATCATCGTTTGTTGGGTTTTGCGATCACGGATTCTGGCTGAGGCACACATGCACACATTATGAGGGGCCCTGTCTCTTGACCATGGATAATACAGTGGATAGATT
>CAYZYB010001332.1:0-1914 GCA_964481505.1 uncultured Planctomycetaceae bacterium
TTCGTCATAATCCGGCAGGCTGCTATACAGGAATCACGTCAACTGGTGTGTACGAGCGTTGATATTCTGCCAACCGGTTCCCACCAAGTTGCGTATAACCCCTAGTGTGTTAATTATGGAAGCGGCATAGTGGTTGCCACTTGCGCTGGATTTTCCAGCTGCGGAGTTTTAACACCCCACTCCGCGGAAAAAAGAGGGACCTGACGACCGGGGTCCTGGCTCGGAAAAGACAATACTGAGCGAGCGGGAGCACTTGGCTGCATCTGTTGTGACAGTGCGTGGAAATGGTGATGAATCTCACAGTTTGGTCAGTCTTTTGGCGAACGTCGCTAAGAATATCGATATTCGTGACGCATAGGTCTTTTTCTTGTTTTTATGTGTATTCATACTTCACATCAGAACGTTTTTGGCAGTAACAAGCTGGTCCCAATGGAAGTTTTCGGATCGTGTCCTGCCAGGTAAGCTTCAGTGCTGTTGTCAGGCCACTAACTCCCATGCTGCGGAATATCGTTCAATGGATGTCGCGTCAGTCCGCTGTGATTGCGGTATCCGATCAGCAGGGGCATTTTCTGGATGGGACTCCTGAGTTCGCCAGGCTACTTGAGATCGAATCCACCGAAACGCTGCGGGGAAGAAGAATCTCCGACCTGCTCCAAAGCTATTGCGAGGGCGATTACAATTCGGCCAACGCGAGCCGACTGGCGAGTTGGTTACAGGACACAGATCTTCTTGGAATTGAACCGGTCACATTAACCGGCCGAGACAATCGTGCATGGATCATCAAATTGGTCCCACAGTTTGCCGACAGAGACCAACCCTCTTTTTGGTTGTGGTTGTTCGAAGACACCAGTGAGTCTTTGCGCGTTGAGCAGCATCTGGCACATTCTGAGAAAATGGATGTGATCTCACGATTTGCCGGAGGCATGGCGCATGAATTCAACAATCTATTGACCATCATGCAGGGAAATCTGGATCTCATTCGAGCCGTCCCGGAACAGCCTGTTGAAAAAGTGCTGGATCGCGTCGCCGCCGCAGAAATATCCGTACATCGCGCGAACCGGCTGATCAGAGAACTCCGAATGTTCGCCAGTCGTGACGCCGCCGCGCAGTCGAATGAAAATGTTGTACAGGTCGTTCGGGAAGTCTGTGACCGACTGAGTTCGCACGGAGAAAGCGATGCCAGTGTGACATTTCATCTTTGTGACGTAGACGAAGCTGATCTGTGTGCGACCATCAACGCCGCACAACTCGAAGAAGCCCTGTTTCGACTGGGAGAGAACGCCTTGGACGCAGTTGCGGAAGCGGGTGAAGCGGGCACTGTTCGATTTAGTTTACGCATCGTCGTCCTGTCCGGACGAGAGTTATTGCAAATCGTTATCGAAGACAGTGGCAGTGGAATGCCGCAGAGCGTACGAGAACAGGCGTTCGAACCATTCTATACGACCAAGGATCCAGCTGTTGCTTCGGGACTGGGAATGGCCGTTGCTTACGGCCTGATTCAGGAGATGGGAGGCATCGTTCAGATCGATGATTCGACGCCAGCTGGCACCGAAATTCGCGTTACGTTTCCGTTGGTCGCGAAATGCGCGTCGAAGAAGATCTCGTCAAACCAGTCACATCACCTGGTCGTAGCTTTCGTTGATGAACGCGCCGCGTCACAGGAGGTTGGCCGTCGAATGCTCCGCCTGCTGGATCACAGAACAGAGATTTATTCCGACACGTCCGCTGTCGTCGATGCGGTCCGGTCCGGAGGAAAGTTCGATGTGATTCTGCTGCAGGAGACCATCGCCGGCGAGTGTACGGATGTCGCGTATGCAGATTTGCGAGAGGCAGATTCTGAGGTGAGAATCATCATCATCGGCGAACAGTCGACAGAGTTGAACTCATTCTGCTCAAATGGGATACAGCCGCCCG
>CAYZYB010001333.1:0-1914 GCA_964481505.1 uncultured Planctomycetaceae bacterium
CAGCGACTTAGTACGCCCGAGTCGCTCCGATTGTTTCGACAACTTGCCCACGCCTTGTACCATCTGCACCGGCACTGTGGCGTCAATCATGGAGACATCAAGCCAGCAAACATCATCATCAACAATCGTTCACGCCGACTTTCGCTCATCGACTTTGGCAGTGCTTGGGGAGTGGAGCGAACCAACCGGCGTCAACGCGGTGATGGAAAGAGCGACATCTACTCCGCTCCCGAAGTCCTGATGAATCGAGCCGGAGTCGACTTTCGTGCCGATTACTTTTCCCTGGCCGCTGTTTGCTTCGAGACGCTGACGCTTCAGCCGCCATACGACGGACTCGGAGGACGTGCCGGTTTGCCGCAATACGAAAATGAACGGGACTCGCTCTATCTCGCGCCAAGTCAACTCAGCCGGGAACAAGACAAAGTCGCCCGGCACCTTTGGACCAGCATCGATTCGCTTTTCGCAACATCGCTCAGGTTGGAGTCAAACGCTCGACACAAAAACGGCAACGACTGGCTGGCCGAATGGGACAGGGTTGTTGAACAGATCCAGTCGAAAGCATCTTCCTCGCTCGGATCGAAGTTACTGACCAGTCTAATCAACTGGATCGATCGTCGATGAATTCAGTCAGCCCAAGTACGGTGGCTTCCACTCGAATCGGTCGCCGCAATCACAATGCATGCCGTCCTGGCCGATATTGGCGGGAACCGGGGCACCAAATCGGACGACTCGCTCGCCAAGCGATGCCGGACGTGGACGCGCCAAGTGACAACCACTGCACTTGTGCGGTTCGTAATCGACCGCAGTCTCCTGCCCGTAGCCCGATGCCTGAATCAGTTGCCGCAACTCAACCACGCTGTTGTGAAAATCACGGCGGAAAATTCCGCAGTTCGGAATTGCAAAGCCAGAGTAATCTTCACCAATGAGAATGATCCCATACAGACATTCACGCTCGTAGACTTTGCTGACCAACCGACAATACGCCATGCACTTGGCGACCTGCGGCTCCCGTGGCGACTCCTGTGAACTTCGCGTCCGAAAAACCGGGATGACGAGATCGCCTTGAATCAAGAGCCGCCACGGCTTGCCTGCGAAATTCCAGTCGTCGTCGCGTAGCGGTTCGTTGATGGTTTGTGACTGGAACCCCAGATTCAACAGGCCGAACCAATTCACCGGCTGCATTTCCTCTAAATAGGGATCAGGTTCAGCGCTCTTGCTTTCCACCAACACCCGACGCCGACGGTAAAGTTCCTGAAGTACGGTGAGAACGCACAGACTTTGCCACGTGATGAACAGCATCGCAACACCTGCCAAAACGAGATACCAGTACTGTTTCAGGTACACCGAAATTGGACTGCTGGCTGCGACGACCAGCATCGCCCACAGCAAGCGAAACAACGATTGCAATTGTTTCGCGATCTCAGCTTCAACAGCCTCAATCTCGAAGCGTGGAAGGATATCGAACGCGGGCGGTTCGTCGTCGGGGTCCGGCCGCTGGTTCTCGTGTGCAATCAATCCCGCACGCGGGCAAAACGTGTGTTCGGCGATCGCGTGAACGCTTAGCCACGGATCGCCCGCTTTCGCCTTCATCCGTGAGACATGCACTGGTCCATTACCGTCACTCATTGCCGTTGTTCCATTCTTTTAGTTCACCCAATACCTCTCCGAATGTCTTGGGGCGAGACCTGCGTGAGACAGATAGGCATCGCCCAAGCAGCTTTGCTTCTGCTTGTGGCATTCCGGCTTTCTTCAACGTGGCTTTCTCCGTGCCGATCTCCGGAAGCGTGCCCAGCAACATTTCCAACATCACACGTCCCCACGAATAAATATCCGCTCGTTGGTCAACGTCGTCGGACTCCGCTTCGGGGGCCCGGTATGGATCAATCATCCACTCGCCCGTTGAAACAGTGGGGC
>CAYZYB010001334.1:0-1904 GCA_964481505.1 uncultured Planctomycetaceae bacterium
GTTAGAGGACGACTTTGCCGCGGTAAGTGCGAGTATTTCGCAGCAGACGCGCGAGTCGGTTGAACTCACCACACACTGGGTCGATGATATTGCCCAAGATGTTTTTGATGCCATTTCGCTTTGCTTTTGGAACACATATGTCCTTTCTTCCAAGATTCTCTTTCGTCCTGTTATTACTTTTGATGGTTGCCAGCCCCGCGATTGCAGCCGATCGTCCTAACATTCTGTTCATCTTTACAGATGATCACGCTCCGCACGCCATTGGAGCCTACAACGGTTGGTTGAAGGGTGTGAATCCTACGCCGAACATCGACAGGCTGGCAGCAGAGGGCATGCTGTTCCAGAACAGTTTTTGCACAAACAGCATTTGCGGCCCCAGCCGAGCGGTGATTCAAACTGGAAAACACAGTCACCTGAATGGCTTTATGAACAACAGCAATCGCTTCAACGGCGATCAACAAACGTTCCCAAAGCTGCTGCAGAAATCCGGATACAACACGGCGATGCTGGGCAAGTGGCATCTGGGCACGGACCCACAGGGCTTCGACTATTGGAAAGTCCTGCCGGGGCAGGGAGCCTATTACAACCCCGTGTTTAAGACGCAGAAGGGGCGCGAAGTTGTCGAAGGATACTGCACCGACATCGTGACCGACATGGCACTCGATTGGCTTGAAGAAAACTCCGGCGGTGACAAACCGTTTCTGCTGATGTGTCAGCACAAGGCTCCGCACCGAACGTGGATGCCGGCACTCAGACACCTGAACCTGTACGATGATGTCGAAATCCCGGAACCCGCGACGCTGTTCGATCAATACGAAGACAACGCCAGTCCTGCCCGCCATCATGAAATGGGAATCGACGGCCACCTGAACCTTGTGTCCGACTGCTTTGGACCAGAACTGCCGAATTGGAATCCAACAGGCAAATCAATGGACCGTTCCGGACTCAGGAACCTCGAAAAGATGACGCCCGCTCAGCGAACCGCGTGGGACGCAGCGTTCGAACCGAAGAACAACGAGCTACGGAAGCTGAAACTCGCAGGCAAAGACCTGGTGCGGTGGAAATATCACCGCTACGTGCGCAACTACCTCCGCTGTGTCAAAGGTGTCGATGAAAGCGTTGGGACACTGGTCGACTACTTAAAGAGCAAGGGCCTCGACAAGAACACAATTGTCGTCTATTCGTCCGATCAGGGGTTCTACATCGGCGATCATGGCTGGTTTGACAAGCGTTGGATGTACGAAGAATCGTTGAAGATGCCGCTTGTCGTCAAATGGCCGGGCGTCACAAAGCCAGGTTCCGTCAACACCGACCTGGTGCAAAACCTGGACTACGCCGAAACGTTTCTGGACGCCGCTGGGGCTAAGATTCCGGATGACATGCAGGGACGATCGCTGGTCCCGCTGCTAAAGGGCAACACGCCGACGGACTGGCGAAAGTCTATCTATTATCACTATTACGAATTCCCCAGCGTGCACATGGTGGCACGCCACAACGGCATTCGCACGCAGCGATACAAGCTGATGCATTTTTATCACTTCGACGAATGGGAGTTTTACGATCTCGAAAAAGATCCAGACGAGCTTCACAACGAATACAACAATCTGGATTACGCCAACGTCATCAAGCAGGTTCGGCAGCAATTTGCAGACCTGCGAAAGCACTACAAAGACGATTCCGATACCAGCGTACTTTCGAAAGAAGAACGTGCGAAGTTTCGCCCGACTCAGATCAGGAAATAACCAGGTGTCGTCGCGACGATTTGAATGGTCGTCCCACTGCCTGACAGATTTGAACTCAACAGCCTTCCTTCAAGAATGAAAGCCTGCTTCCGTGCCTGAAAAGTCGCCCGACGAACTGCCCGAACCACTGGATGTGATCGCTGTGGGTGCTCATCCCGATGA
>CAYZYB010001335.1:0-1902 GCA_964481505.1 uncultured Planctomycetaceae bacterium
GCGTGGGTTGCTCTCAGCGTGGCTGGTTGTGCGTTGATCGCAGCTTTCGTGGCAGTGACGGACCGGCAGGATTCGAAACCGAAGGCCGAAATTGTTGACAGGCCCGAAAATGTTGAGGTTCCAGCGTTGCCACTCAAGGAGGGGTTTGTGGCTGTCGGCGGCGTGGCTCGACCCGCGACGGATGTGAAAGCCGCTTTCGATCGCAAGCTTGAACCTGTCCCCGATTCGATGAGTCGGAGTCGCGACTATGGCCGTACGCCAACGGTTGATCAAAACACCAACTCGCAGACGCAGTCTGTCGCGGAGGCGTTGCAGAGCGGGAAGTATCCGGAACGCCTGTCGCCTTTCATCGCTGCTCGACCGTTTGATCCCGCAGCGTACAAATCAGACCCACAAAAGTACTTGAGTGTCGTGAACCCAGCTCGTGTGTTTCAGCCAGCTCAGCCGGGCCCTGATGTTGCCCGTCTCCAGTCGGTGACAAGAGGTCTAGTCCGAATGCAGCAGGGGGAAACGATTCCTTTGCAGGTACGAGCGTTGCCGAACGCTCCGGTTTCATTCTCCAGTTTTGATCTTGGTCGCTTCCAAAACCACCTGACGAGTATCACGGTAGAAGCCAATGATGCCGGGGTGGCGACCGTTCAGTTTACCGCTCCTCCCGGGACGATTAACCACGTGAACATTCTTGTTGCCAGTCCAATGACGGCCGGACAGGCAAAGTTTGTAGTCGAGGTGCTGCGGCCGAAGCCCGCGGGGATTCAGCAGGCCGCCGCGATTTCGACAGAATCGGTGGTGGAGAATTAGGTTGCGTGAACAACAGACGTGTTTACGCAAAACCGCGATGCCGGAAAAAATCGCGAACTAACATGACTGGGCCAGTTTTTACTACTGGTCATTATACCAACTTCGGAGTTGATCTCATGCGCAGTCCGACCGTTTTTGTTCGTCCCGATTTGGCACGTGTATTTTCGTGCCAACAAATCGTCTGTCTTCTGACTTTGATTGGTGGCGTGTTGAGCAACGTTGAAGCGTTCGCACAGCCGTCTTCATCGCCAGGCGTCATTCTGAAACCCCAGGCGACGCAATATCTCGCACAGGATCCGCTTTGGCGTTGTTCGAATGTGCCTTACGACGATCCGCCCCACGAGGACAAGGAGGAGTGCGAGTGCGACACCGCAGACGGCAGTGTGGTTCCGGTCGCGTGCCCGGTCATCGGGCAGCCCAATGATCCGAGCACCGTGGGTATGCAGCCGTTCGCCAGTGGCGGACCAGGCAGTCCTCCAAATTCGCCGGTACCTCTCAGTTCCAACGCTGGATCCGGTGGGTTGGGCAATAACCCTCCGGTGTATTCTCGTGGTTCGCTGATCGATAATTTCACGTTTGGTTACGTCCACGCCGGATCTGATTTTCGAGCGGCTGGCGCGGCGACGGGTGGCTGTTCCACATGCAGCAGTTCGACGGCAAGTGGTGGGAATCCATGGACTGCTTTGATGTTGTACCGGATTTTTCGCAGCCGAGACATGACGTATCCGAGCAGTTTTGGTCCGGGTGTGTATTCGAATCTGGACCTGAAGCTGCAGTTTGTGAGCGACGAGAGTGGGACGGCATCTGTGGTTGTGTTCGATCCATTGGCAGTCTATCCGCGACTACTGACATCACAAGGTGACGGGACATTTCTTGATGCCAGCGGCACGATAGGCTCTTTGACGATATACGATGATCAGAACGTCGTCGTTAACGAGGTCGCTTCAGCGGACAAAGCCATTTTGATGACTCGAGGGGGGCAGCGATTTGAATTCGAAATCGTAGAGGCCAATTCGATGTCGGGGAGCGGTGCCTCTGGTGGTGAAGGTGAAGGTGAAGGTGAAGGTGAAGGTGAAGGTGAAGGTGAAGGTGAAGGTGAAG
>CAYZYB010001336.1:0-1899 GCA_964481505.1 uncultured Planctomycetaceae bacterium
GCATTACGCAATTGACATCAACGACGGACAAATTCCCTGGTCTGCCTGTTGGCGCCCGAGCCGTCCATATTGCGGACGGTAACACGTCGACTTACTTCCTGACGACCTTCGGTCGAGCCAAGCGAGAAAGTGTTTGTTCGTGTGAAGTGAAAATGGAGCCGAATTTGTCACAGGCTCTTCACCTGATGAATGGCACAACAGTCAACAACAAGATCAAACAAGGCGGCCTGATCCCAGCAATGTTGAAGGACAAGAAAACGCCATCGGAGATCATTACCGAAATGTACGTTCGAAGCTTCTGTCGCAAGCCGACAGAAGCAGAACTGAATAAGTTGGTGGCCATCGCAACAGAAGAAGAGAATCCTAAAAACGCCCTTGAAGACATCTTCTGGTCACTGCTGAATTCACGCGAGTTTCTGTTCAATCACTAGTCGGATTAACGTAGCTGTGACGGTTACGCGATCCACAATCGGCAAACTTCGCCGGTTGGCGTGCCAATGACGATTAACGAAGATAACCAAACCAGAAAAACGCTGCTGGCTGCTTTTGAAGTCGTGCAACGTTTCCATTGATCCATTGAATTATCCCGCCGCGACGCTGTGTCCTACGGAGCCGCAATATGAAATTTCGATCTGCTGAATTCCTTGCCGCTGTGATTTTCAGCTGTGGCCTTTCCGCCTCTGCGTTGGCCCAGGATAAAGTCAATTACGAAGATCACATCAAACCGATCTTCCGAGCCAAATGCCTGAACTGTCACAACACGAACAAAAAGACAGCCGATCTGGATCTGTCCAACTATACGGCGATGATGCAGGGTGGTGGATCCGGAGCAGCCATAGAACCAGGTGAACCGGACAGCAGCTACCTGTACAACCTGATGTCTCACGACAGTGAGCCCTACATGCCGCCAAATTCGGATCGCGTTCCGGATGAAATGCTGGCCACTGTGAAAAAGTGGATCGAACTCGGCGCTCCGGAAACCTCTTCCAGCAAAGTGAAGCTGCCGAAAAAGACCAACGTTAACATGAGTGTCGACGTGGCCGCTGGTGCTCGACCAGAAGGCCCGCCGCCACTGCCGGATGTTTTGAGTTTGGAACCCGTCGTCTACACGGCAGCAACAACTGCGGTCTCTGCCATCGCCACAAGCCCGTGGGCAAAACTCGTTGCCGTTGCCGGACAAAAGCAAGTCGTCCTTTACAGCAGTGAAACTCTGCAGCCACTGGGTGTACTGCCGTTCCCGGAAGGTCAGGCCAAAGTTCTGAAGTTCAGCCGCAATGGTGCCCTGTTGCTGGCTGGTGGCGGCCACGGCGCGGCCAAAGGTCTGGCTGTTGTTTGGAATATCAAAACCGGCAATCGTATCATGCAGGTCGGCGACGAACTTGATGAAGTGCTGGCTGCCGATATCAGCGCAGATCAGTCACTGGTGGCTCTGGGCGGCCCCGGAAAGGTTGTTCGCGTCTACAGCACAGCAACGGGGGAACTCGCCTACGAAATCGCCAAACACACCGACTGGATCTACTCCCTGGAATTCAGTCCGGACAGCATTCTGCTGGCAACCGCTGATCGCGCTGGAGGCCTGCATGTCTGGGAGTCGTTTACGGGACGTGAATATCTCACACTGCCTGGGCACAAAGGTTCGGTCAATGCCGTTTCATGGCGAATCGACAGCAACGTGTTGGCGTCAGCCAGTAAGGATGCTTCCGTAAAGTTATGGGAGCTTGAAAACGGCAAGAACATCAAATCATGGACCGCTCATGGTGGCGGCACTGCATCCATGGAATTTTGCCGCGACGGCCGCGTGGTGACGTGTGGTCGGGACAAGGTTACAAAAATCTGGGACCAAAATGGCAAGCAGCTGCGAGCGTTCGAAGCCTTCGGAGACCTTGCGCTGCGAGTGTC
>CAYZYB010001337.1:0-1898 GCA_964481505.1 uncultured Planctomycetaceae bacterium
TTTCCACAGAGAGCTTGACTTGATCTAACGCGTGCGTGTCGCCGAAGAAACGGCAAACGTCAGCGACTTGAATGGCTGTTGTCATGGGGTGGGCTCCATTTTTTCGGCAACCTCTTCCACGATTGCCAGGACTTCATTCGAATCAGCTCCCAGACGGCGAGCTTCGGACAACAAACGCTGAGCGAGTTCGACCAACACGGTTTTGCGACGTCCTGCGGGTAAGGTTCCCTGAGGAGCCGTTATGAAGACGCCACGCCCCTGCTGCCGCACGGCCAGCCCGGCATGTACGAGTTCGTCGTAAGCCTTGACGACCGTTCGCATGTTGATGCTGAGCTCTCCAGCGAGCTTCCGTATGCTCGGCAGCCGATCTCCAGCCGCCAAATCACCGCGCGCGACCTCAAACTTCACCGCCTCCACGATCTGGCGGTAAATCGGCTCACCAATGTGATGATCGAGGTGAATTTTCAGCACACACGGCTCCATTAACTGTTGTAGTTCACATGATACAGTTGGCCGCGCTGATTGCAAGTGCGAAATCCGAATTCGGAGCACGTGAATCGCGTTTGCGTCATGACAGCGGGCCTAAAATGCAGATCGCGCTGCGCCGAGCGACTGCGTGTTTTTTGTGTAGGCCGATGAGCTTCGCGTTCTTAGGTTTTGAAGTCGCTGCAGTCATGACCTGGCCACGTTTTTGGGAGTTCAAACACTGTGCCTGGAGCCTGCGTTGGATATTCGGTAGTCTCTTGTCGTTTGATCTTCTCCACCCCATGGCGAGTCTTTTTGATGAAGCATCTCCCGTTTTTTGCCGCTATCTGTTTTTTGCTGCTCGCCATCGGTGACGCGGCGTTCGCGGTCGATCGCCCCAATGTCCTGTTGATCATGGCGGACGATATTGGGATTGAAGGACTCGGCTGTTACGGCGGCACGTCTTATGCCACGCCGAACCTGGACAAGCTGGCGGCGGAAGGTTTGCGGTTCACGAATGCTTACGCTCAGCCGCTGTGTACGCCGACACGTGTGCAAATTATGACCGGCAAGTACAACCATCGGAATTGGAAGTACTTTGGTATTCTCGACCCAAAAGAAAAGACGTTCGGTCATCATATTCAGTCGGCCGGGTACAAAACCGGGATCTTCGGCAAGTGGCAGCTGCAGTCTTATGATCCACCGGACCTGCCGAATTCCGCCGAACGTCGCGGCACCGGCATGCATGCCAAAGATGCGGGCTTTGATGAGTACGCTTTGTTCCACGCATTGCATACCGAAGACAAGGGGTCGCGGTTTGCGAATCCTCGCATGCTGGAAGGCGTTGCCGGTTCGGAAGGTGAAGTCAAAGATTATCCTGGTAGGTACGGCGAAGACATTTGGGTCGATAAGGTGGTGAGCTTTTTTGATCGCCATCGAGATGATCCGACGTTCGTTTACTACCCGATGGCCCTGCCCCATCATCCCTGGGAACCGACGCCAAAGTCTGCGGACTGGGATCCGAACAACGTTCCCGAACAGGACGTTCGGTACATCAAGGACATGGTGGAATACATGGACTTCACCGTTGGCAGCTTGTTGAGCAAACTGGCGGAAAAGAACCTTCGCGAAAACACTCTGGTGCTGTTCTATGCGGACAATGGCTTCCATCAAAAAGTGCGATCCGGCGTGACGGATGGGCGGTCGATTGCCGGCGGAAAGGCGATGACGACTCAAACGGCGATTCACGTGCCATTGATTGCTCACTGGCCCGGACACATTCAGCCAGGAACCTGTGACGATATCATCGACGCGTCGGACTTTGTTCCGACGTTGATGGAACTGACCCACGCCAAACCGCACCGGGCCGTCGCTTCGGACGGAATCAGCTTTGCTTCGCAGTTGTTCGGGAAAACGGGGACTCAGCGGGAAGC
>CAYZYB010001338.1:0-1898 GCA_964481505.1 uncultured Planctomycetaceae bacterium
CCGACGAACTTGGGGTGTTTTGCAAGTGCGATCAATTCGTCCGTGCTGGCAAGCGGTTCGCTGGCAGCACTCATCGGGTGGGTGCCTGCCGCGTAAAAGACGGGGTCGTGGGCCTCGGCAATAGCGCGCACTTGCGGCTCAAGGCGCAGCTTGGTGCAGATGGTGACCATACGAGTGACGCCAGCTGACGCCGCATCAGCGACAATTTGATCTAACTGCCCCTCGAAATCTGGAAAATCGAGGTGGCAATGGCTGTCGGTGATTTGTGGGGTCATCTGGGGCTTGCCGTGGCTGAAAGTTTGAAGAGGGTATCAAGAACCAGCGCGCCAGCGTCAAGGTTCACTGCTCGCCCGTGGCGTGCACGTTCTAGTGTGGTCTGCGCAGTGTCAGCCCATGCGCGCGCTTGGTCGGGGTGAGCGGCAAGGCGGGCAAAGATGTCTGCTTCGTTCGGCGCTGCCTCAACACGCGGTGGGTGACCAGCCCCCGTGCGCGCAAGGCGCGTAAGGGCGATGTCGATCAAAGTGTAAAGCAGATCCAGCCGGGTTTCAGCGCCACGTGCGCTTGCCGCTTCGGCTATTGCCAAGGCGCGGGCGCGGTCTAGATTTGGCATGCTACCAAGCAGGGCAATGATTTCGTTGTATATTTTCTGTCCATCCAAGAGGGAAAGGCGCAGTGCTTCGCCAACTGAACCAGCGCTGAGTTCAGCAAGCGCTGTGGCCTCTGCGCCGGGATCAACGCCTGCTTGTGTCATGGCCGAGATCATCTGCTCGTGGTTCAACGCATCAAGACGCAACGTGCGACAGCGCGAGCGGATGGTTGGCAGCAAGCGGCTGGGCTGGTGGCAGATCAACAGTAGCGTTGTGCGAGCTGGGGGTTCTTCGAGCATTTTGAGCAGTGCGTTGGCCGCATTTACGTTCATTTCGTCCGCAGCGTCGATGATCACAACGCGTCGCCCCCCGTCGGTGGCAGAGAGTTGAAAGAACGTGGCCATGTCGCGCACATCATCCACGACGATCAAATCGCGCAGTTTCTTCGTCTTTTCGTTGACGGTGCGGTGCACTGATTTCAATCCCGGCTCGGTGCCTGCCAAGATGCGCCGCGCGATAGGGTGGTCTTCGGCAACATTCAGGGACGTTGGGGCAGGGGCGCCGAGCATATCGTCCGGGTCAAGGTCAGGCGTTGTTAGAAGAAAACGCGCGATGCGCCATGCCAGCGTGGCTTTGCCCACGCCGCGCGGGCCTGTGATCAGCCACGCATGGTGCAACCGCCCAGAATTGAATGCATCCAGAAAGGCCGCCTGTGCGGCGTCTTGCCCGATCAGATCGGGTGTCTCGCGCGGGTGCGGGGCACCTTCTATGCGGGTGGGATCAATTGCGTCTTCAGACATGAAGAGCATGTAGCATTGGTGTGGCGCAGGGGAAATGGGGTGTGTGCACTGATCTGCCGGATTGGGGTTTGCCAGACGTCAGGCGAAATTGACCTTTGCACCACCAATTGACCTAATTTGGAAAGCTGGACCTTCATGCAGATCGCAGCGAATGGCAGCTAGGAGCCCTTAGCAACCGATGCTGCACGGTGCGTGAATGGCAGCTTATCGACAGCAATCGACGCCTGGACGATTTCCATGCAAGACCTCAGAGCCTCGCTATTTGGTCCAACATCTTGATGATTGCGGCACCCACCTTATGGTGACCTAACGCATTTAGGAGAACATGAATGAAATCCGTTACTGAGCGGCGCCCTCTATCTGGAACGGGGTATCTTGTTGGTGTCCTTCTCGTTATCGCCAACTCTTTTGCGTTGCCGATGTTTCTGGACGATGCAACTATTGTCCCACTACTCGTTTTGGTCCTGTCTGGAATTTTACTGACTGGCTTTTACGTGATCCAACCCAATAC
>CAYZYB010001339.1:0-1896 GCA_964481505.1 uncultured Planctomycetaceae bacterium
GGTTTATTACTGTATAGTTTGATAGTGCTTTGGCATGAGTGCGTCCGCGACAAACCGGCGACAACGCTTCGCAACTGGGCGGGGAAAGAGCATGCGTCGTTCGCTGAAATGGTGGCGGCACTGCGAATGGATTCTTTAGCCCAAACCAAGAGGAAACATTTATCAACATCCGGTATTCCCAGGGCTGTTCATAAAATACTCAAACCCCTGGAATATCTTCTCGCACTCGCTACATAATTGCGAAAGTCGAACTAAAACAATTCTTCAAAGTGACACGCTGGCACGATTTCGGCATAGCCGCGACGTTTAAGATGCCCAACCAAACCAACAACTTGCTTGCAGTACTCTTCATGCGATATTGAAAAATCATTTTCAACGGTAACCAAGTATGAAAAATACAGGAAAGAACTCTTCGCTTTCTTGCGATTAAAGTCTTCATTGGGTCGAACATCGATTTCTCCAAATGAAGTCGAGACCGCATATCTATGTTCTTCCCCGCCAGTGATCTCAGCAATGTCCGACAACAACTTTTGAAGTGTTTGTTCACTATTTACGTACAGTTCACATAAGTCATCTTCTGTATTCATCGCATTAACTATCCAGTTGGAATCTGGGGACCGTTATCGAATGCCCCCCCTTTGAGAATAATTGAGATATCGACCTTAATGCCCAGGATTTCTTCGAGCTGTCTCCTTAATTGACGAAAACCGGCGTTCTTGCCATTGCCGCCTGGCAAGCTATCGTGACGAACTCGGCCAGCGGTAATTTTGCCTTGGTTAATTGCATGTTGCTTTGTGCGAGCCAATGCTCCAGTGGCATCACCAAATGCGTCTTCAATAAGCTGATCAAACTGATTTTGGTCTACTTTCACAGCAACATCAGCATCTGAGACTCTCCTGGCAATCCCTTGCGCGCGGCTTCCTTGAACGACTATGTCGTCACTTATCTCTCCCGCGCCTTCACGGACTGCAGTTGAAAACTCATCAAACTGATTGGGGCTGAGTCCTTGCGGTCGCCCACGGAACTTTAGCCAGATTGGCGCGGCACCTCTGAAAACAATTCCGATCAGCCCTCCCAGGGCTGCGCCGTATATCCCTTGTTCAACTCCAGTAAATAGAACCTCTTGTGGTGATTTACCTTCGTAAATTGCCTCCCCAGCACCGATACCTCCGCTTGTAACAAATCCACTGCCAAAAGTGGCAATCCAAAACGTTGCGACGGAACTAAAGTACGCACCCGCAATAGCAGAAATCGCTGCGAATGACAAAAACCCAAGCAACCCACCAATAGCCCCATAAAGTGCCCCTGTTCCAACGCCCGCGAAGAACTCGCCACTGGTACAACCGTCATAGCACGCTGCTACTCCACCTGAGAGAGCGCCGATAACCGTTCCAATGCCAACTGCAACAGCAACGTTTACAG
The DNA here is from genome assembly GCA_964481505.1 of uncultured Planctomycetaceae bacterium. Lineage (GTDB taxonomy): Bacteria > Planctomycetota > Planctomycetia > Planctomycetales > Planctomycetaceae > Fuerstiella. Next base: position 1,423 of record CAYZYB010001339.1, read on the forward strand.
CGAATGAACGACCCGTCGGATCAATCCCCGTAATAGGATCACCATGCACATAGGCGTATTTGTGCAGACTCTGCGGGTCCTGATTATTGCCCGCAAAATCATCCAGTCGATTGAAACGACCGTTGTTTGGGTTGTAGTAACGGGCTCGTAGGTATTGTTGCTGAGAGGCGGCGTCGAATTGTTCTCCGCTGTAACCCAGTGACGTCAAGGCTGCGGCTTCGCTCGTGCCGACGAGAGTGCCTGCCCCGTTGTGTACCGCGAGCATGCTGCCGTAGGCGGCAAACGTAAAGACTTGGGCGATCGCTCCGGCGAGGTCGTAGAGAACGCGAACTGATCCATGGCCGTCATGACCGAAGACGTGGGTGGCTTCGCTGGTGATGTTACCGTCAGCATCGTACTCACGAACCGTTTGGGCGATCTCGTCTGCCCCGAAGGTGTAGTCGATTGTTTTGGTGACGTTGCCATCGGCGTCGT
>CAYZYB010001340.1:0-1894 GCA_964481505.1 uncultured Planctomycetaceae bacterium
CCATTCAGACCGATCGACGGCTCCCGAACCGGTGTACCGCATTGCCTGGACGGCGTCCTGGCTTTTGTGTGTGGTACACGTGGTGTTTGCGTACCACTTTGAGCATCACTGGAATCAGGCCGCCGCCCTTAAACACACTGCGGAAATGACAGAACGCGTCGTCGGACTCCACTGGAGCGGCGGACTGTACGTTAACTATATCTTTCTGACGCTTTGGGGCATCGACGCCGCCCGCTTGTTTCGCGTCTCAGCTGTTGGTTCCTCATTAGCCATGCATTGTGTTGCGGCGTTTATGATGTTCAACGCAACGGCTGTGTTTGGGCCGGTCTGGTGGTGGATACCCTTCACCGCAGTGATGATTGCCGTCGCCTGGCGCTGGCGGAATGGATCGCAGCGTTCTTCTGACGGGGAAGCTTAAGTGTCAGTATTGCCGTCATCCTCAACTTCAGCCGCAGGAGCATCAGTTTCGAAAAGGTCGGCAAAACATGAAAACTCATGTTTCAATTTCTGGCGAACGATTTTCTTAGCGATGGCAGCTTAAACACAGAATTGCTTGCGGCAATCGAGCGATTCACGACAGGCGGACGATGTTGCGGTGAATTCTTCGTGTCTGGTGGCAATCGATCGGTTTTGCAGTGGAGTCAGGAGCCGCGTTTCCGATAGCCCAGATGGAACTTTACAGCCCAGGGCGGGGCACATCGAATCTCCAGACTCCACAATCGCTATGTCCCACAATTCCGACCCCGGTTCGTCAACAACGCCCGGAGGAATGCGTCTCCGCATCGACACTGATCACCACCTGCAGGAGATGATGCACGCGGCCGTCAAGCGGCTCCACGCGGGCAGCATCGACATCGAACTCACAGACAACAGCGTTCTCCTGTCTGGTTCGGTCGGCTCCTGGGCCGACAAACAATCAGCGCAGGAACGAATTCGCTCAATGAGTTCTACGCGAGTAATCCACAACCAGCTTCAAGTACCTGCCTGGCAATAGCAGAAACGTTCAAACCTGCCGATCGTCATCGATAGCGTAATTTGTCAGGGCTTCCGGCAGCTCTTTCTATGCGGAAAACCGAAGCTGCTGGCGAGCTCCTCTATGGTTCCGGAGATGGCTTAGTATTCACCGATCACATAACCATCGGCCTTGTTCAGAAGGTTCTGCCAGATAAAGTTGCCGTTGTTGCCGTTCTGATCGCGTTGAATATTCTCGCTCACAAAGCGGACAGAACCATCGGCCAGGAGGAACTGAGCTCCGCCTGCATGACGGCTGGAGAAAGAGCGGGAACAGATCGGATGCACCGGACTGACAGTCGTGTCGTCTCCTGTCTGGTTCATGCCAAACAGTCCTTTGGCCATTGTCATCCGTTGAGTGTGCGTTCCTGTAGTTTGATCGGCGCTAACACCGAAAACCAGACCGGCGTTGCACTGATCCTTGCCACCTCCGGGAGTTTGCAGTTCCCAGGCACGCTCACCGATCATGATGGTGTTACTGGTGCCATCCGTGTAGTCTCGAATTTTAGCGCGACTGTTGCGGCCGAAAGAGCCATCCAGTGCCTGATCGTACGTCCAGTCGCCACCACCGTTGACGGCTACGTATGATGAAACAATCGTGGCCTGTTCAGTCTGTGATGTCGACACCAGCTGTTTGCGACCGTTAATATCTGGAGCGGTATCCGTAGGGCAACGAAAGCCTGGCAGCGGCTTCGTCATAAGTCGCAACTTCGCCACGTCGTCCAGCGCATCGCCAAGTGATACGTCGCCGACTTCCAATTGAGTGTACAGATTTCCCTGTTCCACGTACGGCAAAAGGTACACCGCCCACGACCAGTTGGCTGCTGTGCTCAGATTCTGATCAACCCAACCCGGTGCAAAGCTGTTGTACACGTCGTGGTAG
>CAYZYB010001341.1:0-1893 GCA_964481505.1 uncultured Planctomycetaceae bacterium
GGCGACGAGTGTTTGACTGTCGAGGAAATTCTTCGCTTCAACCTGTCGGAAGCCCATGTACAGGCTGCCGCGCCGACTTCGCTGAGTCAACAGCCCAACGCTCCAAACATTCTGAGCGTTGTCGAAAAGATCGAAAACGGCATCCGACAGAATGCTTGTTCGGTCGCTGATATTCCACCGCCAGTTTCCATATATCAGACCGAAATCCTCTCCGAAATTGTCGCGAGTTGCATCGGGGAAGTAGCTGCCGCCCAATTCCCAAATCATCCAGTCGCGAATTCGCTGGTTGCCGCGCGGGCCAACTTTTGTCTGCAAACGATTTCGCCATCGCAGGCGGACCACTTCCTGATCTTCGGCGAATTCGTGGTAGGGAGCACTCGTCCATAATCCAGCGCCCGTACGAATAGCGTAGTTCCGTGGATCGAATTCGGCAGGAATCACGCCGGGGAAGATTTGCTGAGCGTACCGATTTCGAAAACGCTCCGTCGTGTTGTCGTCGAATGCGTTGTACTGAGCGATCTCATCAAGGTTTCGGGAAACGTCTGTGTAGCTGTAGTTCACATAGACATCACTCTTGTGAACCAATCCGTCCAGATTCCAGAGTTCGTCCTTAATAAACGGCATCACTTTTGTCGCTGACAGATGAGCCTCCACGCCTCCGTTAAACAGAAAGCGGTCGACGTCTTCTTCCACCAGGCCTTCATCCCAGAACGCCGCTTCACCCATCGCGTATGGTCGAATGTTGACGGGCCCCAGCATAAACGGGGCGTCGATCTGATGACGCGTCATCGCCACGAGTCCGTTCCGATCCTGATAGTACGGACTCGCAAACGGTGAGTAAGGATCGCTGGCTGTGTCCGTAGGTGGTCTGGCCGGTTCCAGGTCAGCATAGCCAGCACTGGAATGAGAGCTCCAGTAAGCCAGTCCGCCAAACAGTGGTTGTGAGAACCCAAACAGGTCAACTCGTGGCAGCCAGTCTGTCGATGCTTCGAACTCGTTGAGTTCGGTTTTGAAGAACAGCATTCCGCTCCATTCATCCGCGTCCTGTCGAGCTCCCAGGATCGTTTCGACGTCCTTGTCGGTGTCGTATTGCCGTTCGTGGAATGATTCGCGGTAGTTGCGATCGCTGAGTAAACCAAGTTCTCCAAACAGCGTTGTTCGACCAGGAAGTTCCTGTTTATGACGCCAGATAATTTGTCCGCGATGATGCTCGCCGGGAGACACAGCCCGGCGATCACGGCCCAGGTTATCAACGTCATCGTCGTACTGATAGATGATCGACGCGTCGCCAATCCTTCGCCCCTGCGGTCCACGGATGTCGTATTCGCCCTGCACGCCGATCGCTGGGCCGCGTTCAGAAAGGTAGTCGGCGAGCAGATCCCATTGCATGCCCTGCTGTTTGGGAATTCCCAGCACCTTCGAAAGATTCCAGACCGTTTTGACCTGCAAACCAAAGATTCGGTCATGCTTGATGGTCGCTCGACGAATCGGAATATTCGGGTCTTCGGCCGGAGCAACAAGACTTGGCAAGCTTACGATTGGAGTGTCACCGATGATGAACTGCGAGTTCTCCGCACGAATCCACAATGGAGGTCGACCGTTTTTGGGTAAGCCCGTGTTCGGATCAAGTTCTGTGAAAGGAGAAATCGGCCCCGGAGCGATCGAAATATTTTGACTCTGAAAACGATAGCCTGGCTTCCCGTATGGGCTGGTTGTCGTCCAGGCATTTTGAGCGTAAAAGCGGTTGCCGGAAATCTGTCGTAGTTTTTCTGCACGCACTCGCACCTGACCACCAGTCTGCGGCAGCTTCACTCTCAGGTCAGCATTCATCAGCAACGCTCGGTCATTGCTGACATCAACGAAAGCATGAGTGGCGTTGACCGTGTTGAGGTC
>CAYZYB010001342.1:0-1888 GCA_964481505.1 uncultured Planctomycetaceae bacterium
GATCAACAAGCTTCTGCAACACGAAGAGTTTTACGATGAAGACAGCTGGAAAAGCGTTCGGCTCCCCGATGAGGCCACCGAGCTGTTAGAGCGAACGGACCTTTCGCCGCTCGAACGAAAACGCCGCAACCTTCTGCTACTGACAGCTGCCTTCTCACGCGAAATCGTCATCACTGACAGCACGGCACTTTCGTTAACCTACTTCAGTTCCGTCGTAACCGGGCCGATTCCGATTACACGAGAACAGTTTGAGCCGTTCTTTAACGAAATTCTGATTGGCGTCGTGGCTGTGTTCCTTGGCTTCTTTGGAGTGATGGGAACTCTGCTGGTGACAGCGGGCATTATTCCCCGGACGTTCGAACCTGGAGAGATCTCGCTTCTTCTCAGCAAGCCGGTGCGGCGTAGTTTGCTGTTTCTGTCGAAGTTTCTTGGCGGCTGCATTTTCACACTGATCGACGCGGCTGTCCTGGTGACCGGAATTTGGTTGCTGCTTGGTCTTCGGATGGGAATGTGGCGGCACCAGCTTTTGTGGTGCATTCCCGTCTATGTGTTTCTGTTCATCATCTACTATTCCGTTTCCGCAGTTGCTGGCGCAATCTGGAGAAACTCAATCGTCGCGCTGTCGCTGGTCGTTCTGTTTTGGCTGGGACTGACAGTCGTAGGAGTAACGTACGAAGCGTTAAAGGACAATCTGATTCGCGAAAACGGCATCCACGAAATCACTGTGGCGGGTTCCAACGTGTTCGCCGTCGACGGGGAAAAGAAAACATACTTGTGGAATGCGCGGTCAGCTGAATGGGAAGAGACATTTGAAGAGCCGCCGAACCAGATGTCCGGCTTCATGCGTCGGTTCCTGGCGTCCGGCGTCCGGTTTGTTCCCGTCTATGATGCTTCCGCCGATCGATTGCTGGCGTTGCAAATTATGCCATCGCGTTTTGGCGGACGAGCGGCACCGGAACTGATCGAAGGCACGGCAACTGGAGATTGGGAACGCTCAAATCTGGGCCGAGTGCCTGCTGTAGTCAATGAAATTCTGGTGGCCAAAGACGGGAGAATCATTCTGCCAGGTCGCGAACAGATATTCCAATACACGGGCGTCCCGACTGACGAACAAAAGGGCTCCGACTTCCTAAGCAACCTGACCGGCGGATTACTCGGCCACAGTAAACGCGGATTTCGTGAAGTTCAACCAGAATCGATGCCCGATCTCGGTGAACATTTCGCCGTGGCGATGGATTCCGCCAGCGGTGACCTGCTGATGTTCAGCGATGGCGTGCTGCATCGCATGCAGAGTGACACCAGGGGACTCTACACGCTGCAAAACTCGCAGGATTGGTCGACTGACGAACGAGCTGTGATGGCGGTCGCAGGTAAGCATGCGATCCTTGGCACGGGAGACGGTCGCGTGTTTTTGCTGGAACGCGAATCTCTGAAGGTCGTTTATGAAATGCAGCTCGACGAAGGCGTGCTGCCGCGCGTTTGTGCGGCAGCGCCGGACGGTTCGAGTCTGGCACTTTTGACGCACGCAGAAACACTTCTTCTGTTTGACGGAAACACCGGACGGCCAATCGCCTGGCAACCGCCCGAATCCGGAGCGTGTTCTGCCGTGGCTTACAACGACGACAGCAGGCTGCTGGTCTCCAACGGCCGTCTGGCAATTCGCGAGTACGACGTGGCCACTGGTCGGCAACTGCAGGAGTGGGCTCAACACACAACATGGGTTTACGACTTTTTCGATTATGTTGTGCAACCAGCTTACAAGTTGCTGCCCAAGCCATCGCAACTGGATCAGTTTGTGAAGTACGTGATGAGCGGCGAGTCGTTCGTGGTGGTCAACGACCGCAGTGGACCGCGTGGTGTTGCGGATCGAGAGAGTCTTCAGCAGGAT
>CAYZYB010001343.1:0-1886 GCA_964481505.1 uncultured Planctomycetaceae bacterium
TGACTCATCAACACGAACAACTCGAACACATCGCGCTGCTGGCTGAAGTCGACGACCTGACGGACCGCCTGCATCGATGGATCGACGACTGCCCCAACTGGGAAACATCCCGGCGTTCACGATCATTAATCAAGCATCTTCTGGAACGCGTGGCTGTTCTGCGGATTCGCCTGGAAACACCGCTGGTGGTCGCAACATTCGGCGGCACGGGCACCGGAAAAAGTTCCCTTGTCAATGCCCTGATCGGCAGTGAAGTCACCACCGTCGGTCGCCAACGGCCGACGACCACCACTCCGATTCTGTTGGTACATCCGGAAATTCCCGCTGAAGCATTAGGCCTCGACCTCGATAAGTTTCATGTCAAGCAGATCGACACGCCGGTCCTGCGAGACATCGTGATCATCGACTGTCCAGACCCGGATACCAGTGAAAACGCGGCACTTGGCAGCAACCTGGCGATCCTTCGTGAAATCATTCCGCATTGCGACGTGTTGCTGTACGCGTCCACTCAACAAAAATACAAGAACGCGCGAGTGATTGATGAGCTTGCCGATGTGGCGAGTGGATGTCGCCTGGTTTTTGTTCAAACGCACGCCGATATCGATTCCGACATTCGCAGCGACTGGAAGAACTTCCTGTCAGAAGGGTACGAAGTGCCTGAAATGTTCTTCGTGGATTCCAATCGAGCTCTCAAAGAACAAAGTGACGGACAACGCCCGTCGGGAGATTTCGGACGATTGCTGGATTTGCTGAGCAACGAATTGGGAGCCGCGAAACGTGTGGCAATTCGTCGAGCGAACCTGATCGATCTGCTGCAGGAAGCACTCACGGTTTGCCGACGTGATTACGACGCTGAACTGCCGAAGGTTGATGAGTTGTCTGAAATTCTGGAGCAACAACGCACTCAGATTAAGGATACTCTGACGAAACAACTGTGCGACGAACTTCTGGCCAATCGATCATTGTGGGAACAGCGTTTGTTGAGTTCCGTCGCGGATAAGTGGGGCTTTAGCCCGTTTTCTGCGGTGCTGCGACTGTACAACGGCCTGGGCGCGTTCATCGCCTCGTTCACTTTCTTTCGCGCTCGCACGTCCGCTCAGATGGCGTTGATTGGTGCCGTGCAGGGAGCTCGCTGGGTGAAGTCACGGGCGAAGGAGCAGGAAGCGGAAAGTTCGCTGGACCGGCTGTCGGCGTTTGGAATCAGCGACCAGCAGTTGCAGGAAAGCCGGCTGTTGATTTCGGGATATGTTCGCACGGCGGGTGTTGACTACGCCGCAGCCGAAGATCGCCGAGATCTCAGCGTGCTGCGGAAAAATGCCGCGACGGTGGAAGGCGAATTTCTCGGCGACGCCACTCGCGCCGTTGATGAAGTGATTGAAGAACTGTCCACCGCAAACAGTAGCTGGTTCACTCGATTTCGCTACGAATTGATGTTCATCGCGTTCATCGTGTTTCTGATTGGCCGCATCGGCTACAACTTTTTCTGGTCATCTTTTCTGCGTCCTGTTGTCGGGCCAATGATCGGCAGCGACGCCGGGGAGGCGGAACCGTTGCTGTCTGTCGACTTCTACATTCCGGCGTTAATCTTCCTCGTGATCTGGTCGGGATTCCTGGTGACGATGTTCACCTGGAAGCTGCGAAGTGGCCTCACGAAGCGAGTGGAAAAGTTCGCTCAGTCCATGGCCGAATCACGTTTGCTGCACGGCTTGTTTCCAGCCCTGGAAGGAACCTGCCAGCGTATCAGGAACGACAACAACACCTTGAAATCACTGCTGGAACAGACCGAATCCTTCCGCCATAACCTAGCCGACCCAACCAGCGGTTTCCTTGGCGGAAAACGTGGCGAGTAACGCGATCTCCGAGCAATTACCCAACGTCTGCCGTGG
>CAYZYB010001344.1:0-1882 GCA_964481505.1 uncultured Planctomycetaceae bacterium
CCGGCGCCACTCAGTACTGGCGATAACAATGGGACGACTTCATTTAGAAATCGAACAAGTGCCCAAAGATGGCAACGCATTTCGGGTTTGGGATTCGGATGAAGCCGCCCACATCTCATTGCGTGAGGGAACCCAATATCGATTGACTGCATCTTCTGCTGCGAAGGATCTATCGCTGATTGTAGGAGACGAATTCATAGAGCCGGCCCGTGTCGAGCGTTCGTCGAAACACAGTGTGTTTACGTGGCAATATCAGCCCGAGTTCTACGCTGGTGAAGTCGACTTTCAGGTGATCGAAAACCAGAGCACATTGCTTTCGCTGCATGCTGACGTCTCGCCAGACTCCACCAAGCTTGGGCGCGATTACTATCGCGAGATTCTGCAAGATCTCGACCAGCGAGCTTCGTCATGTTTGTACGGCGGTAAGTCGGGTGGCCTGAGAATCCAGCGATCCAACGACAAGTATCCGCCAATGGCATTCATGGCCATGCTTTCCGGTTACGTTCATTCTCTTGAGCAAAGCTTCCACGCGATATCAGCTGCTCCCCATCGTAATCTTATCGCCATTAGGCACGAAGCCCCGCTTCAGCGAGCAAGGAAAATCGATGCGACCACTGTTCGCAGTACGGCTAGGCGACCTTCTTTGGTCGCAGCGATCCGAGGAATGCAAGGGTCACGTGTTCAAGAAACAATCAACATTCCGAAACGAAAACACACGTTCGACACAGCCCCCAACCGGATTGTGCTCGGTTACCTATGCTCGCTCATTCGACGGTGCAATGAACTGCGGAGTGTACTTGAACCCGAGAGTAAGGATTCCGCAGATCGACTTAGCTCATCGAAACACCAGCGTTGGAGCGACCGCTTGCTAGATTTGGAGCAACGGCTGGGAAGGTTGACGAGAGCATCTTTTCTTTCAAATCTGCGACCACGCCCCGAAAGCAGCGGTGCCTACATTGCCGTCTCAAGAGATCCTGCCTACAACCGCTTCTGTCGAATGGCAAGGCACGTGCTGAACCCGAACACGGGACTTGCATTCGATTCCGAGCAACTGCTGACCTTGAAGTCTACCTACCAGCTCTACGAGTATTGGACGTTTTTCACAGTGGTCGACGAGTTTCAAAAGCTCACTCCAACGTTTCAGTGGAAGAATCACTTTGGAGTGGCAGAATGCGCGCTGTTCCATACGCTCGCAAGCGAATCGCACTCAATTGGCACCGATGGAGATGTGCAGATTCGCATCACCTTTCAAGAGAATTTTCACAATGGAACGCCGTATTCTGTATCTCGAGCATGTCGACCAGACATCGGCGTGGAGCTTACGAGGCGTGATTGGCCACGGTCTCATTGGCTACTACTAGATGCAAAGTATCGCTCAAATCCTGGGTCGATTCAAAGCGGAATCGACGACATGCACGTCTATCGAGACGCCATTCGATACAGTCGTACAGAACCAGCGATCAACACAGCGTTCATCCTCACACCGCGACAGCTAGACCTAGAAGTCTACGATCCCAGCTTTCACAAAAGACACGGCATCGGCGCACTCCAAGTCGCACCCAATTCCGTTTCTCAGCTTCAAACAATGATTACTGAACTCCTCAGCCTTACAACTTTGTCTTGCTGCCTATGATTTACGATGACTCGCATTTGCGGCTCATCATCGATGAACGGTAGCCGTCGCACTACGAATAACATCAACAGGAGGTGCAAGCATCTTCGAGGATCTTACACCGGAGCGATTGTGGGGCTTCTACTACTCTCGTTTCTTCGAGGACGAAGGAAAATACCTGTGTAAAACGGTCCTTCCGGCATTTTCGTGGGTAACTCACTCCGGCTTCACCAACAAAGGCAGTTCTGCCATTCGTCCACACCACCCATC
>CAYZYB010001345.1:0-1880 GCA_964481505.1 uncultured Planctomycetaceae bacterium
GTGTAGGAATGTCGAGTGACTTGGTACTTTTGGCTTCATCGTGAACAAGAACCTCCGATGTTACTACGTCAGGAACAGTTACGACTGTGGGATTGTTGAGTGGCTCGGCTGTGATCGGCAACTTCGGCTCATGAGACAGCTCGGCTGATTCCTCGGATCCTGCCTCAATTGCTTTCGGCGCCGATTGCGGATCTGCATCCAGATCTGTTGGCGCTAACGAATCGGAAAGTGATGGCTGGTTTGATGGCGATTCGATTGGTGTACCTTGCTGCTGATTTGCGACAGCCTCCTGAGTCCGGCTATCGGTGTTCGGTAACTCGATGTGTGCAAGTTCAGCGTTGGGTGCAGTCGCCTTCGTGCTCTCGTCATAACTCTGTGGTGCTGCGATTTCGCTGCTGACACTCCGCGAAAGTGCTTCTGCTTCCGGCTGTAGCACGATGGCCGCCGGCAGTCCGGTGGGCGATTCGAGTGTCGGCGCATTTGCTTTGAGTCGAATGGTTTCCGGGTTAGATCCAGTCCCGGACAATCCGATTTCCTGCGCTGCTGCGTCAACGGGCGCGGTATCGACGCGAGTCGCTGGTGGCGGTATCACGAAAGGCTGAGAGGAGTTGATGTTCAACGTCCCCAGTATCGCCAGTAGCTCTTCATCAAACGTCGAGGTCGATTCCTCACTGGCCGAATTTGGCGTGGAAGCGATCGCCGTTGACGCAATGATCGACGGCGCGATTCCATCTGACTGCGCAGGGACATCGCCTGTGGTTCGAGGAATTAGACTTGTTGTTCCAGCCGGCAACATCGCCGCCCCGTCCTGCATAAGTGATTGCGATCGGGGCACAGCGCATCATGTCGCCATCATGGAATGGTGATTGCTCCCATTCTTCTGAATCCCCCAGTTGCAGTGAATCGACCGATCCCCACAATCACAACACAGGCAAACTGGGCGCACCGGATCCTTATCCCGCAAGTAGGGCAAACACTCAATGCGCAGTTTTCGCCACACCAAACCAGCGGCTTTGCAATCAGGACTGATACGCGTCGCGCATTGCCGTCTGGCGCTGTGAGATATCCAGCTTCGCTCCCAGTTGCCAGCGAGAGTTTGCGAGACGCTGCTCAACGTGATTCAACAGAGAGATCAATTCCTGCAGGATAACAGCCTGATCGTCGACGACGTGTTTCAATTCGCCCGCGGGTTTGCGATGCTGGCAGTTCCATTCCGCTCGCAGCGGGGCAATCGTGACTTCGTATTCGGCGATCAATTCCATCGACGGTTTCAAACGCGTGCAGACACTTTGATCCATTGCGCCGTCATCGGCTGCCTTCTGCTCTCGCAGAATTTCGACCGCTTTACGGTACGGAACGGACAGACGTCGCAGCCCTGTGATCAACTGCTTCTCAATTTGTTTTTCCGAGTTCATCGATTTCTGCCTGCCATGCCTGAAAATCTGAATTCAATTGTGCCAAGTTGTTTCGAAGCTGCTGTTGTTCATTCAAATGGTCCAGCCACCACCGCGTTGCCTTTGCCAACCATGGGATTTCAGTCTGTCCCAGCAGATCTCGATAGCGGCTTTCTGCTTCTGAAAGGTTGCCGAGCTTGCGATGGCAACATGCGGAAATGTATTCGCACCAATCTTTGTTCTCAGTGGAAAGAGAATCAAAATCGACGGCCTCAAGTGTCTGGAGGCACTCGCTATAGCTTTCGGTCGCGTAGAGACTCGTCGCCAGGGCCGCGCGATCGATGGGACCATTGACGGGCGACGCGAGTGCAGAAAATCCGCTGTTTTGATCCGGCGTTGCGGCAGACGCTGGAATGGGCGGAATCTCGTCACCGATGACGTCGTCAGCTATTGAGTCTGCATTCGCTGACGATGGGAGGCTCGGAA
>CAYZYB010001346.1:0-1878 GCA_964481505.1 uncultured Planctomycetaceae bacterium
TTCTGATCCTGGTCATCATCCAGTTTATTGTGATCACCAAAGGATCCGGTCGAGTCTCAGAAGTCTCGGCCAGATTTACGTTGGATGCGTTGCCCGGCAAGCAGCTTGCAATTGATGCCGACCTGAATGCTGGTGTCATCAACGAAGAGCAGGCTCGAAAACGGCGGGAAGAACTGGGACAGGAGACAGAATTCTATGGAGCGATGGATGGAGCCAGCAAGTTTGTCCGTGGTGACGCGATTGCCGGGCTTATCATTACGGCAATCAACCTTTTGGGCGGCATCGTTCTGGGCGTGACCAATGGCTTGACGCTGTCTGAGTCGATTGAAACGTATTCCATCCTCACGATTGGCGACGGACTGGTATCTCAGATTCCAGCACTGATCATTGCTGTCACTTCCGGTGTGCTTGTCACCAAGATGACTTCACAGGACAGCCTTGGTGAAGAAATCGAATCGCAGATTCTGGAGAACGAAGGGCCATTGTGGATCGGTGTTGCCTTCATGGCGTTATTGGTCCTTGTCCCCGGCTTGCCAAAATTCCCGTTCCTTGCGATGGGTGGTGGGCTTTTGTTTGTACTGGCGAATCGTAACGGACCGGAGTCCAGCACGGAGTCCGATGACGTCGCTGATGATCCACCGGAAACGGCGGAAGAAGATGATGCGGACCTGAGGAATTTTCTGCTCACGGATCGAGCCACAATCGAAGTCGGCGCGCGTTTGGTGGGATTGGTCAGGCCCAGTCAATCCAAAGGGTTGGCAGAACGGATTCGTATTCTTCGGCGTGAATTTTCACAACAGCGGGGAATCTGGATTCCTCCCATTCGCGTTCGCAGTAATTTCGATCTGGAGCCAGACGTCTATCAGATTGTGATTGCCGGTCGGAAAGTTGGTGAAGGCAACCTTCGATCAGAACATAAACTCGCGATCCCTCCTGAGAATTGTAAGGTTCCGATTCCCGGCGAAGCCACAACAGAGCCAGCGTTTGACCTCCCGGCGATCTGGATTGATCCGGGTTTGAGTAAACAGGCTGAGACGCACGGTTACACGGTTGTTGATTCCGCCGGAGTCATGATTACACACCTGGGCGAACTCCTGAAACGTTTTGGTCACGAACTGATCACTCGAGAAACGCTCAAGGACATGCTGGCACGCGTGCAGGAATTTGCACCCACAATCGTTGACGAGATTAAGTCGGAATCCGTGCGAATGTCGTTGTTGCATCAGGTCGTCCGACAGCTGGCAGCAGAATCCGTGTCACTGGCGGACTTCGCGTTGGTGCTGGAAGCAATTGCCAACAATGCTGCAACCGCAAAAACAGCGGACGAACTGACGGACGCCGTTCGCATGGAACTGGGGCAGATTATCTGTCAGCGATACCAGTCAACCGCCGGCAATATACGGGTTGTCGCCTGCGAACCGCAATTGGAGGGTCGCCTGCGTGAATCTCTCCGCGACGGTCGACTGGCTTTAAGTCCGGACGCCGTTGAATCACTCACGAAGGTTGTGACAGAGCATTGGCAAAACTCGGTGCGAGTCAATCAACCGCTGGCAGTACTGTCAGATCGCACTCTCAGGAGACCACTGCGAAGATTGCTCAGCAACCTTGCTCCACAGATGGGAGTGGTCAGCTATCAGGAATTGCCGGAAGAACTGGGTCTGGATCCGGTGGCAGTCATACGAAGTACCGACGTGAACTTCGCGACGCAGACACTTCAGGAAACAGCAGCTTAATCGTAGTCACGACGGAACTAAGAGAATGAGATCAGGAAATCATGGCAGGCCAGCAGTCAACAAAACACATCAGCGATCAACAACCCATGGACAAAGCCGTCGGTCTTCTGTCGGCCTGTTTTATGGTGGTGTTTGGAGGATGGAC
>CAYZYB010001347.1:0-1875 GCA_964481505.1 uncultured Planctomycetaceae bacterium
TGTTCACCGTGCAGGAAGAAATCGGTCTTCGAGGAGCACGGTATCTCACCGCCAGTAAACTCGGCAAGCCACAACTGTGCTTCAACTGGGACGGACGTGACCCCGCCAGCCTGACGATCGGCGCTGTCGGCGCAAACTATCTGCAAATCGAAGTCGCTGGCATACCCAGCCATGCCGGCGTTCATCCGGAACAGGGAGTCAACGCGTCGATTGTTGGAGCTCTGGCATTGGCAGACCTGCAACAAAACGGCTGGCACGGGCTTATACAAAAAGGCAAACAGCGCGGCACCAGCAACATCGGTGTGATTGCGGGCGGATCAGCGACGAACGTGGTCATGCCAGAACTGAAGATTCAGGCGGAAGCACGCAGCCATCAGTCAAAATTTCGCGACCGCATTACAGCGGAATTCCGCAAGGCGTTTGAGAAATCTGTTCGCACAGTGAAAGCAGCAGATGGACGTATCGGCGAACTTTCGTTCAGTGAAGACGTCAGATACGAAGCGTTCCGCATCAAGCCGACTGCCGAATGTGTGAAGACAGCCGCCGCCGCCGTCGAATCAAGCGATCTCGATCCTCATACCGTCATCGGTAACGGTGGGTTAGACGCGAACTGGATATCCGCTCACGGATTTCCGACCGTGACACTCGGCTGCGGGCAACACAACATTCATACCGTCAACGAAACGCTGAACGTGCCCGAGTTTCTCAAGGGGTGTGAAGTCGCCACACGTCTTGCAATCGCAACCTGAGCAGCCTGGCGAATTATATCCCGATGGCGTACAGCATTTCTTTGCGACCACGGCCCTTCCCCGAAGCAACACGCAAATAGATGCGGTTGTCGATGATTGTTGGCGTCGCAAATGATTCGGTGCCAAGCTGATTCTTCGCGACCGCTTCGAACTTTTTCGAGTTCGCTTTGAAGACAAACGTCACGCCGCGTTCGTTAGAGGCGTAGATTGTGTCGCCAACCAAAACCGGTGATGCGGAAACGGGGCCCTGCAATCGGCTTTTCCACATTTCGCGACCAGACTTCGCTTCCCAGCAATAGGCGATTCCGTTGTCGTCAACGCCGTACAGATAGCCATCGCTGATCAACATCGATTGTTCGTAGCACTTCACTGAGTTTCGCCAGATCACTTTGCCAGACCCATCGGCTTTGACGGCGACCGTTTCCTTTTTTGGGTAGCCACCGCTGGCATAAATCGTATCGTCATCCCACACAACGGTGCCGCATGTCGCCATTGTCAGACACGGTGTAGACCACAACGGCTTGCCAGTCCCGGGGTCATAAGACGCAATGCGTTCACATCCACTCAGCACAAGTTGCTCGCGACCTGCAACGTTCGCAACAATCGGCGAAGACCAGTTCAACATCTGTGGTCGTTTTTGTTCCCACACAACTCGACCGGACTTTGTGTCGAGTGCCTTCAACCAGGCAACGGTATCGCAGTCGCCGGAAACGATGAGTGTGTCACCATAAAGTGTTGGCGAAGCTGCGTAGCCATATTCATATTGCTTCGGCTTAAATCCGCCAAGATCTCTTCGCCAGACAATCTTTCCCTTTAAATCCAGAGCCACCGCTTCAACTTTGTTGTGATGGCAAAACGTCGCGTAGATCTGCTGACCATCAGAACACGCAGTCGTGGAGGCGTGAGTGTTCTTGCCGTGAGTTTTGGGGAAGCCTCCCTGACTCACGATGGTGCCCCATTCCTGTTTTCCTGTCGTTCGGTCAAACCCGAACACTCCCTGACGCATGGTCGCTTCGTCAGCGCTCGACAAGACAATCAAATCTCCAACGATCGTTGGAGACGCATGGCCACGACCGGGAACCTCGGTCTTCCAAATCACGTTTTCGGTGGCCGACCAGCTTGTCGG